>JAFAED010000399.1 GCA_023424275.1 Pseudomonadota bacterium
GCTCATATCCGTCGCAGATCGGGCAGTAGCGCAGCGCGCCGCTTTCGACGGCGGCATCATGGTCTCCACTGCCAAGCACCGCCTCGTTGGTGACGACGCCCGTCGCGAGGATGAGCCCGCGCGCCGACAAGCGGCGGCCGTCCTCGAGTTCGACAGCGAAAGATGCGCCGTCGGCGCCGGCGGACAGACGGTCCACATGCGCCAGTTCGATTTCGGCGCCGTACCGCTCGGCCTGCTCGGTCAGCCGCGCAACAAGATCGGCCCCCGAAATCCCCTCCGGAAATCCGGGCACGTTCCAGGCCATCGGCGCGCCGAGCGCGCGCGAGCGGCCGTCGTGGAGTATCAAGGTGTGGCGGCGATAGCGCGCAAGATAGAGGGCGGCGGTGAGCCCCGCGGGTCCGGCGCCGATGACGAGCGCATCATAAGCGGGCTCGCCCGAAGGCGCGCGGCGAGCGGGCTTGCCCGCTCCCCTTCCGGCCGCTCCCTTCATCCCTGCTGCGGCCTGATGTCGAAGGCGGCGATGCGATCGTCCTCGCTAAGCGCCGCCGCCAGCGCGTCGGCGCATGCCTCGCCATAGCCTGCGGCGATCGCGGTGAAGCCGGGTGCGCCGCCGGCGCGGCGCTGTTCGACGGTAATCGCCTTCAGCCCATGTTCGCCGAGCAGAGCGATGACCTCGGCGGAGGCGATCTTGGACCCCGCCCGATAGTCGAGCGTGACATGGGCGATGCGCCGCTGCGGCGCGTGGCGCTCGGTCCAGGTGACCGCCGCGAGGACGAGGAAGGTCGCAATGCCGCCGAAGATGGCGAGTTCGTAGAAACCGACTCCGAACAGGATGCCGAGCGTCGCAGTCATCCAGAGCGATGCCGCGGTGGTCAGTCCGCGGACGTTGAGCCCCTCGCGAAAGATCACCCCGCCGCACAGAAAGCCGATGCCGGTCAGCACGCCGTGCGCCATGCGAACCGGATCGATGCGCACCACCTCGGTCGGGGTGTCGGTGAGCCATTCCATCTGGTGGACGGCCGACAGCATGAGGAGGCAGCAGGACAGCGCGACGAGGATATGGGTTCTGAGGCCTGCCGGGCTTGCGCGATATTCGCGTTCGCCGCCGATGATCGCGCCGGCGATGACCGCGCCCACGATCGGGAGCAGGAGGTCGGGGTCGAGGAGATCGAGTTCAGACACCGCGCATCAGCCCCGGGACGAGCGGCAGCAGCTCGCGCGCGAGATAGCCGAGCGGCCCCATGGTTTCGCCGAGCCGCCGTCCCGCCTCGCCGTGCAGCCAGATGCCCCAGGCGGATGCCTGCAAGGACGACAGCCCTTGCGCGCCGAGCCCGGCGATGAGGCCCGCCAGCACGTCGCCCGAGCCGCTGACGGCAAGCCCGAGCCCACCGCCCGCATAAGCGAGGCAGCTCCCTTCGGCGATCAAATGGCTGGTCGCGCCCTTGACCATCACCGCCGCGCCGAAGCGGTCGGCCGCCTTGCCGAGTGCGGCGAGCGGGTCACCCGCGACCTCTTCCTTCTCCACATCGAGCATCGCCGCGAGTTCGCCCTCGTGCGGGGTGAGAACGGTGTGTGCGGCGCGCGCCCGGATCGCATCGACATGCTCGGCCGCTGCGCGGAGCGCGAAGGCATCGAGCAGCAGGAACATGTCTTCGGGCAGCGCGGGCAGCAGCGCTTCGAGCAAGGTCTGGACGATGTCGGCGTCGATCATCGCGGGTCCGAAGACGATGGCGTCGTGCAGCGCCATTTCGGCGACCAGCAGCTCGGCGGCCTCGGGCGCGATCTCGCCCGTCTCGGTTTCGGGGAGCGCGACGACGGCGCAGGCCGGAAAAGCGATGCCGATCGGGATCGCCGCGGAGGCGATCGTCGCGATCGTCACCTTGCCCGCCCCGGCGCGGAACGCCGCCTCGGCGGTGAGCAGCATGCCGCCAGGAACCCGGCGGCAGCCGCCGATCACCAGCACGCGGCCGCGGCCGTTCTTGTCGACATTGTCATGATGATCGGAAAGCGGATGCGCCTTCAGCCAGGCGGTGTCGAGCGGGATCGCCTCAGCCACGCGCGGCCACCATCGCATCGGGTTCGCGGGTGACCGGAACCTCGCCCTCCGTCGGCGCCGTCACATTATAGCGCGACAGGACGAGATTGCCGTCGCGGCCGACGTCAGCATCGAAGCGATATTCGGTGATCGCGCAGTTCGCGACGTCGCCCTCCTTGTCGATCGCCAATATCTCGGCCTCCCCCAGATTTTCGATGATGGTGCGCAGGCACAGGACAACGACCTGATGCGCGACGATCATCACACGCCGCCCGCCAAAATGGAGCGACACCGTGTCGAGGAGCGAGCGGAGGCGCAGGATCACATCGCACCAGCTCTCGCCGCCCGGCGGGCGGTGATAGAATTTGCCGAGAAGCTTGCGGAACTCGGCCTGCTCGGGATGGGCATCCTCGATGCCAAACCGCGTGAGCCCGTCGAGGATCCCGAATTCCTTCTCGCGCAGCCGCTCGTCGATGCAGATTTTCTCGTCCGGCGCGCAGCCTCCGGCGCTGCGGAAGATTTCGGCGGTCTGCACTGCCCGCACATAAGGCGAGGCGAGCATGATCTCGGGACGGCCGTCTTCTTCGCCCGAGGCGAACCAGGCGCCGAGCGCCTGCGCCTGTTCCTCGCCCAAGGCCGAGAGCGGCACATCGACATCGCGGTGGTCGAGCGCGATGCGCAGGTC
>JAFAED010000199.1 GCA_023424275.1 Pseudomonadota bacterium
GCCAAGGATCGTTCCCGTCGCCGTGATACCGTTCAGCAGCTGTCCGACGACGAGGACCGGCAGTCCCGGACTCGTCGCCATGATCGCCCAGCGCAGCGCCCCCGCCACGGCCCCCGCGACGATCAGCAGCCGTGGATCGCGCGTCCCCAACAGCTTTGCACCGAACCAGAAGGCGCCGATTTCCGCCGCCACGGCGAGCGCTTGCAGCAGGCCGATCGTTGTCGTCGAGATACCCTGCGAAGCCCACTGGATCGCGCCAAAGCTGGTCAACACCCCATGGCTGCCCATGATCAGCGACGCCGCAACCATCGCGAGGATCAGTCCGCGATCGCCGATCAGGTCGCGCCACCGCCCGCCCTTTGCATCATCGGCCGCCGAAAGCTTGCGATCCGAAGGGAGAAAAAAGGCGACCACAGCCGGCGCGAGCAATAACACCGCAATCATCAGCGGCAGCATCTTGATCCCGGCGACGCCGATCGCCCAGCCAGCGGCCGCGTTCGAGGCGACGACCGCGATCGAACCCCATACACGCAGTCGCCCGAAATCCAGCGAGCGGCTGCGCACGGCCATCACCGCATAAGCGTCGGTCAGCACCGGGATCTGGTCCCAGACAATCGAAAAGAAGATGACGATCATGATACGTCCGGCGTGGTCGGGTTCGCCGAGCAGCAGCAGCACGATCGCCGCCGACGCCAGCGATGTATAGGCGATCGCATTGCGAACCCAGCCGCGTCGTCCGACGAAGGCCGAAAAGGGGGCAACGGTCAGCAACCGCAGGATCAGCGGAATGGCGAGAAGCACGCCGATTTCCTCGGGCGAAGCGCCCGTCGTCTTCAGCCAAAGCGGCAGGAAGGCAAAGAAGCCATAATGGATATAGAGCGCCAGATAGAGGCCCGAAACGCCAAGACCGAGCTTGGTGGATTCGGGCCCGCGCGCCTGCGCCCCCTGGCCCATGGCCGATAAATTCTCGTGCGTCGCGCCCATATATCTCTCCCGTGGAGCATCGCATAGGCGAAATTGTTATCGATGTCATTCAAATTTGCAACGAAGAAGATATGGGGCCATCAGCGGGGTAAACTGCGGACCTAGTGTCGGGTCAAAAGCGCATCCGGGGTCTGCCCGTCAGTTTGCGGCGGCGAACTCGCGCAGCATATGTTTCGCAATCTGGAGCTGCAGGATCTGCGTCGTGCCTTCGTAGATGCGATAGATGCGCGCATCGCGGAAAAAGCGTTCGGCGTCATATTCGGCGAGATATCCAGCGCCGCCATAGACCTGGACGCAGGCGTCGACGACGCGGCCGCACATTTCGCTGGCGAAGACCTTGAACGCGGCCGCTTTACGCAGGACATTCTCGCCCGCGTCGGCGCGGCGCGTGACGTCCTCCATCATGCATTCGGCGGCGTAGATGTCGATCTCGCTCTGCGCGAGCATCTGTTGGATCAGCTGGAAGTTCGCGATCGGTTCGCCGAATGCCTTGCGTTCGGTTGCATAGCGCGTGGCCGAATCCAGCGCGCGGCGGGCGTAGGCGGTCGCCGCCGCGCCGACCGACATGCGGCCATTGTCGAGGCTCATCATCGCAAAAGCAAAGCCTTTGCCAAGTTCGCCGCCGAGCAGCGCCTCGCCGCCGACGCGGACATCCTCCATGATGACGTCGGCGATATGGCTGCCCGACTGGCCCATCTTCTTGTCCGACTTGCCGATGGTGATGCCGGGGGCGTCGAAGGGCACGACAAAGGCCGAGACATGGGCGTTCTTGGGCAGATTCTCCTTGCTCGTCCGCGCCATGATCAGGCCGACCTTCGCGAAGGGCGAGTTGGTGATGTAGCGCTTGGTGCCGTTCAAGACCCAGCCATTGTCGGTCTGCGTCGCGGTGGTCTGAAGCCCCGCCGAGTCCGATCCCGAGCCGGGCTCGGTCAGGCCGAAGCAGGCGATTTCGCCCGCCGCGACGCGCGGCAGCCATTCGGCCTTTTGCGCGTCGGTGCCGCCATTCTTCAGCGCCGAGGCGAACATGCCGATGTTGATCGAGATGATCGAGCGGAACGCCGGCATCGCATAGCTGATCGTATGGATCGTCTTGATATATTGGCTGACGTTCATCCCTGCCCCGCCATATTCCTCGGGGATCGTCAGGCCGAACAGGCCCATGTCGCGCATTTCGGACAGGATATCGTCGGGGATCGCGTCGGCCTCGATAATCTCCTTTTCCGCGGGCAGCAGGCGATCGCGCACATAGCGTTCGAGCTGTTCGATGAATTGTTCGAAGACGTCGGCGTCCATACCGGGGTTGCTCATGGCCTGTTCCTCAAATCGGGTCATAGGGAAAGACGTGCGCCGAAACCTCGTCGGCGCGCGCGAAATCGGGGCGGAAGGCGGGAATCAGCTCGCTGGCAATCGCTTCTGCGGTCCAGCCCTCGAGCTTCGCCATCGAACGCACGGGACGTGGCTTCGAAAAGAGCAATATCTCATTCTTGCGCACGCTGAAAATCTGGTTCGTGACATCCTGCGACAGGTCGGACGCGAGATATGCGACGAGCGGCGCGATCTTGTCGGCCGACATGGACTTAAGGCGCTGGACGCGCTCCTGCTCCGCCGGCGTCGTCGCGGGGATCGACGAGGTCATGCGGCTCCAGGCAAAGGGCGCGATACAGTTCGAGCGCACCCCGACGCGCGCCATGTCGAGCGCGATCGACTGCGACAGCGCGACGACCCCGAGCTTCGCCGCCGAATAATTGGCCTGACCGATATTGCCGATCAGCCCGCTGGTCGAAGTGAAGTGGATGAAGCTGCCCGACTGCTGTTCGCGGAAATAAGGCGTCGCGGCCTTCGAGACGTTGAAGACGCCGGTGAGGTTGACCTCGATGACGCTCTTCCAGTCCTCGTAACTCATCTTGTGCCAGATCGTGTCGCGCAGGATACCGGCGTTGTTCACGACGGCGTCGATGCGGCCGAATTTCGCGACCGCATCCTCGATGATGCTCGCGGCCTCCTTGGGGTCGGCGACATTGCCGAAATTGGCGGCAGCCTTGCCCCCTGCCGCGACGATCTCGTCAACCGTGGCCTCGGCGGGCGACGCATCGCCTCCGTCGCCAGCCTGGGCAACGCCTGGGTCGTTCACGACGATGGCGGCCCCCTGCGCCGCACAGTGAATCGCCAGTTCGCGGCCAATTCCCCGCCCAGCACCCGTTATCGCAACGACCTTTCCGTCGAGGCATCCGTTCATGGTCGCTCTCCGTTCAATCCATGTCCACATCGCGATATGCACTTGCCGTCAAAATTTCAACATTAGGAATTGATATTTCATATATATGAAAATATTCGAGACGAATGTCCGGTCCGGTACGCTCCGTTTCGCAAGCCTTCGCGATCCTTCGCCTGCTTGCCCATTCGAACGCGCTGCCGCTTTCCGATATTGGCCGCAGCGTCGGACTCAGCCCGTCGAGCTGCCTCAACCTGCTCAGGACCCTTGTCGCGGAAGGCGCGATCGAGCGCGAGGAGCAGAAGAAGCAATATCGGCTGACGTCCGCCTGGCGAGGCTCCGATCCGCTCTGCGACAGCCGGGCGGCACGGCTTATCGATCGTGCCCCGCCTGCCATGGCACAATTTGCCCAATCGCATGAGATGGCGGTGGGGCTGTGGCAAATTGTCTCGCGCGATCGCATGCAGCTTGTCGCGCACGCGCAAAGCGATGCCCGGATGCGGCTGACGCTAGCCGACAACCAGCGACAACCATTGGGCGCCGGCGCCGCGGGACGTGCGATAGCGGCGGCGCAAAAGGCCGGCGAAGCCGAATTGGCTGCACGTTTTGCGCAGGTTCGGTGGCATGGCAAGCTGTCGCTTGCGACCTATGTGCGAGAGGTCGAGGATGCGGCGACGAAAGGCTTTGCCCTCGATCGCGGCTATGCGCATCAAGGGGTTTATACGGCTGCGGTCGCCCTCACCGGCATCGCGCCAGGTTTCTGCCTTACGGCGTCTTTCGTCGCGGGTTCGCGGGCCGATGGCGAACTCGACAAGCTCGGCAGCGCGCTAGGGCAGTTGAGCGACGAACTGATTGCGCTCTCTGGCTAGTATTTGATCATCGGCAACGACAATCGGCCGGGGCAAGCCAGTCGCCCGCCCCGGCCCGATCATTATCCGCGAATAAAGGCCAACATATCCTTGTTGATTTCGTCGGCATTGGTCGCCGCCATGCCGTGCGGATAGCCTTCGTAGGTCTTGAGCACGCCCTTCGCGAGCAGCTTCACCGAAAGCGGCGCCGAGTCCGCATAGGGGACGACCTGGTCGTCGGTGCCGTGCATGACGAGCGTCGGGACCTGGATCTTCTTCAGATCCTCGGTGAAGTCGGTTTCGGAAAAGGCCTTGATGCAATCATAATGCGCCTTGGCACTGCCGACCATGCCCTGCCGCCACCAATTCTGGATCAGGCCCTTGCTGATCTTTGCCCCGTCGCGGTTGAAGCCATAGAAGGGGCCCGAAGCGACATCGATATAGAATTGCGAGCGATCGGCGGCGAGCGCCTTGCGGAAACCGTCGAACACATCGATCGGCAGACCGCCCGGATTGCTGTCCTTCTTGACCATCACCGGCGGCACGGCGCCGACGAGGATCAGTTTGGAAATCGCACCCGCCTTGGCGCGCGCGGCATAATGCGCGGCTTCGCCGCCGCCGGTCGAATGGCCGATATGCACCGCGCCTTTAAGGTCGAGCGCGGCAACCAGCGCCGCGACGTCGGCGGCATAGGTGTCCATGTCATTCCCGGTATCGGTCTGGGTCGAACGACCATGCCCGCGCCGGTCATGCGCGATGACGCGATAACCCTGCGCGAGAAAGAAGAGCAGTTGGTTGTCCCATTCGTCGGCGGTCAGCGGCCAACCATGATGGAAGACGAGCGGCTGCGCGTTGCGCGGCCCCCAATCCTTGTAGAAAATCTGCACGCCGTCTGCGGTGGTAACGAAATTCATCGGATGTGCTCCTTGATTTGCGGAAGGGAGAGGTGCGCCGAGGACGGTGCTCGACCAATTGAGGCTGCTCGCGATCGTCACCGCACCGCCAGCGGCAACAAATGACCGGCGATTGAGCATGAATTCTTCCAAAATCGCCATATGAGATCCCCTGACTGGGCGATGTCGCCACAAATTCCGCTTCCCCGACGCGGGGACCGGACGGGGGCATCTTGCTCCGATGCCGCCGCTTTGTGCACCGTGCCAAGGGCCGTACCAACCTATCCCTTGGTCGCACTCCCATAGGCGGGGCGGCACGTCCCACGCGGCCGAACCGCCAAACCGCGACCGCGACTGAAAAAAATTTGTCACACATGTGCGGGTCCGTCCCGGCGGCGGTGTCTCCCCTTTCAAAAGCTTCAGCTCGCGCTGAAAAACAGAAAGGGACGAGAGATGATTTCCAGCCGCCGCCGCAGTCTTGCGACCGCCAGCATCGGGGCGCTTGCAACGTTGCTCTGGGCGAATGCCGCCGCCGCACAGCAGCAGGACGCCTGCGGGCCCTTGGTCGATGGCGAGATATTCTGTCCATCGGACGGCGCGGCCT
>JAFAED010000427.1 GCA_023424275.1 Pseudomonadota bacterium
ATATGACCAGATCGGGGGCGCTGCCCAGCGCCTCGATCAGCGCGTCCGGTGCGGCATCGTCCATGAAATCCATTTCGAGAATTTCGACGCCCTCGATCGGTTCGCAATGGAGCAGGTCGATCCCGGCAACGCGCGCGCGTGGGTTCGCCTTGCGCACGACCTGCGACCAGCCGCCGGGCGTGATGCCCAGATCGACGACCGCGCGCGCCTTTTTGATGAAACCGAATTTGTCGTCGAGTTCGATCAGCTTGTACGCGGCGCGCGAGCGATATCCCTCAGCTTGCGCGCGGCGCACATAAGGATCGTTGAGCTGGCGCTGTAGCCAGCGCGTCGAAGAGGTGCTGCGCTTGCGCGCGGTCTTGACCCGCACATGCAGCCCGCCGCGGCCCGATCCGCCGCCCTTTCCGCCAGCAGCGCTCATTTGCGATACTCGCGGCGCGTGACGGGAATGTCGCGGCCCTGCATCGCCAGCGTGCGCAATATGCCTTCGCGAATGCCGCGGTCAGCAACGCCGACGCGCGCGGCGGGCCACAGGTCGATGATGCTTTCGAGGATCGCGCAGCCGGCGACGACCAGGTCGGCGCGCTCGCGGCCGATGCATGCGATTTCGGCGCGGTCGGCGATGCTCGCATCGGCCAGCCGACGACTGATGTCGCGCATCGCGTCGCACGGCACGACCAGTCCGTCGACCGCGCGGCGGTCGTATCGCGGCAGGTCGAGGAACACGCTGGCGAGCGTGGTGACGGTGCCGCTGGTTCCGAGCAGGCGTAGCGGCTGTCCGGCAAAGCGTTCGGCGCGTGCGGCAAAGGCGGCAAAGGCGTCGCGTGTCACGTTGCGCATATGCGTATAGGCGGCTTGCCGTCCCGCGAGGCTGTCTTCGGGCAGCGGGGCATGTTCGGTGAGCGAGACGACGCCCCATGGTACGCTGACCCAGTCGTGGATCTTCACGTCATGATCGGTGACGTCGACATGCATCAATTCGGTCGATCCGCCGCCGATGTCGAAGATCAGAGCGGGGCCTTCGCCGGGCTCCATCAGATTGTGGCAGCCGAGCACCGCGAGCTTCGCTTCTTCCGCCGCCGAGATGATGTCGAGCACGATGCCCGTCTCGCGCCGGACGCGCTCGGCCAGTTCGCGGCCGTTGCTGGCGCGGCGGCAGGCTTCGGTCGCCACCGCGCGTGACAGCGATACATGGCGGCGGCGCAGCTTGTCGGCGCAGATCGACAAGGCCGCAACGGTGCGGTCCATCGCCGCCTGGCTGATCTTGCCGGTGCCGTGCAAGCCTTCGCCGAGGCGCACGATACGCGAAAAGGCGTCGATGACGACCAACTCGCCATTCTGCGGCCGTGCGATCAGCAGCCTGCAATTATTGGTGCCGAGGTCGATCGCGGCGTAGCTGCGCGGCCGCATGATCGGCATCGGGCGCGCGTCGCCGCTGGCCCTGTTTCGTCCTTTCGCCGCCGGCCCCGTCCTTGAATCCGGTCGCGGCGGTCGCCCTGATGGCGCTGCCATTTGCCGCATGGCTAGTATTACCTGTTCTGCTCACGCGTCCGCAAAACCGCGGACGTGCACTTGGGGGCGAGATTAGGCTGCCGCCGCCCTAATGGCAAGCTTCGCCTCCCGCATCGGCAGTCGCGCAAAGAAAACCCCGCCCGGCGCAGGCCGGACGGGGCAAAAGGGGAGAGGAAATTATTGGGGGTCGGGACAGCCTCTTAACGGCAGCCGTCATTCCCCTTGTCGATCGCGCGGCCAGCGATGGCGCCGACGGCGCCGCCGATGATCGTGCCGACCGTGCGGTCGCCGCGACCGGCGATTTCATGACCGGCGAGGCCGCCTGCGATCGCACCGATCACGGTGCCGCCGGTGCCATTGTCGCACTGGCGATAATTGCGGCGGTCACCACGGTAATAGCGACGATCGTTGCGATAATCGCGGCGGTCGTAGCGGCGATAGTCGCGGCGGTCGTAACGGCGGTCGTCGCGGTCATAGCGAACATTGTAGCTCGAATATCCGTCGCGGTCGTAATAGCCGTTCTGCGCCGCGGCGGGAGCCGCCATGCCCAGCGTCGCGGTGGACATCAGGGCGGCGATCGAGAGGGTCACCATCTTTTTCATCGTCGTTCTCCTTCGTCGTCGTTGGCCCATCTGGGCGTTGTCGATGAACAGCTTATGGGTGATTCGCATTGAGCCAAGCCTGAACATCATTGTTGGCTGGCGTTCAGCTTTCTGCGGCGAACCGCTTTCCTTTCGCCTGCCGCCGCCCTAACCCCGCCCCGATGCGCCGCTTGCTCTATGCCGCCCTGATTTTCCTTGCCCTTGGCCCGGTGCCGGGGGGCGACATCCGCTTGCCGGCGACCGACCTGACCGAGACGGCGGCGGCGCGTCCGCTCGTCTTTGCGCCCGAAACGAAAGGGTCGATGCGCTTCGTGCGCGGCTGGCATCTGGTCAGCCCGCACAGCCGCTTCGGCGGCTTCTCGGCGCTCGCGCGGACCGGGCCGGGCGCGTTCCTGCTGATCGGCGACAATGGTTATTGGACCCGGCTGACGATCGGCGACGATGGCGCGATTTCGAATGTCCATATCCGCGCGCTGCCGACCCCCGACGGGCGCCCGCCGCGCAAGACGATGGTCGATGCGGAGGCGCTGTCCATCGACCCCGAAAGCGGCCGGATCCGGATCGCGCTCGAAGGGATCAACCAGATCTGGCGGCTGGGCGCCGACCTCAAGGCCATCGAATCGCGCCGCAAGCTTCCTGCGCCGCGCTGGCCGGCGAATCGCGGTCCCGAAGCGATGGCGCGGCTTGCCGACGGACGAACGATGGTGTTCTCGGAGGATGCCGACGACGATCCGCGCGGGCGTGAGGCACTGATCTATGGCAGCGACCCCGCCGAACCCGGACCGGCGCCGATTCGTTTCTTCTATGATTCGGACGGGCGCGGGCTGGTCAGCGACGCCGCGCCGCTGCCCGACGGGCGCATCCTGCTCGTCCACCGGCGGCTCGGCTTCGATCCGGTCTTCACGACAATTATCGCGATTGTCGATCCCGCCGATATTGCGAAGGACGCCGTCGTTCATGCGCGGACGATCGGCCGCGTTCCGGCCCCGCTCGCCGAAAATTACGAAGGGGCTGCGATTTCGGTCGAAGGCGGCCGGACCTGGCTGTGGCTTGTCGCCGACGATAATTTCAACGTCTGGCAGCGCAGCCTGCTGCTGCAATTCGAACTGGTCGACCTGCCGCCGAAGAAGGCGCCGGACAGCAAAAAGGCCGCGCGGAAACCGGCGGCCTGATTGCATTCGGATCGTCCTGAAGCGGGTTTCAGCCCGCTTCGGATGAAAGCGCTTAAGCGGCCTTTTCGGCCAGCTTCTTCGCAACTTCCTTCTTCACCTTGCGGGCGTTTGCCGACAGCTGGTCGTCGCCGGCCTTCAGCAGCCAATTGTCGAGGCCGCCATTATGCTCGACCGAACGCAGGCCATGGGTCGATACGCGCAGCTTCACGCCCTTGCCGAGCGCGTCCGACAGCAACGTCACATTCTGCAGGTTGGGCAGGAAGGTGCGCTTGGTCTTGTTGTTGGCGTGGCTGACATTGTGGCCAACCTGGCGGCCCTTGCCGGTCAGTTCGCAGATGCGCGACATGGTCTTCGTCCTCGTCAAAAAAAATTTCGGATCGGCGTCCGGGCACTTCCCGCAAAACGGGGAGTAGGGGACCGGAGTGAGCCGGGAAAGGCGCGCGCTTATCGGCTTGCCGGAGATTCGTCAAGCGAATAGGGCGCTTTTATGCCCTCGTTCCCGCTTCCCGAACCGATGCGCCGCGCGCTCGATCTGGCCCGCATCGCCGCCGAATGGGGCGAAGTGCCCGTCGGTGCGGTGATCGTCAAGGACGGGGCGATTATCGCCGAAGGGCATAACCGTCCGCGCGAATCGAGCGACCCGACCGCGCATGCCGAAATCGTCGCGATTCGCGCGGCGGCGGCGAAGCTCGGCAACGAACGGCTCGACGGCTGCGATCTTTATGTGACGCTCGAACCTTGCGCAATGTGTGCCGGGGCCATCGCGCATGCCCGAATCGCGCGGCTCTATTATGGCGCCGACGATCCCAAGGGCGGCGCGGTCGTCCACGGCCCTCGCACCTTCGCGCAGCGGACAATCCACCATCGGCCGGAAATCTATGACGGGATCGGCGACGGCGAAGCGGCGGCGCTGCTGAGGGATTTTTTCGCTGCGCGGCGGTGACGACAAAGGTCTGCTTTGGCGTGGGGAGCGGACATCGTTCGACAATCCTTTCGTCATCCCGGGCTTGGCCCGGAATCCCGCTTTTTCCGTATCGACCGCCTTAGGTGTCGAGCGGGACCCCGGATCAAGTCCGGGCGACGATGATGGATAGGTCTGTCTTTCGGTCGCTACCAACGGGTCGAGGCTATCCCGCGTAAGCGTCGCGCAGTTCGCGCTTCAGGACCTTGCCGATCGGGCTGCGCGGCAGTTCGTCGACGACGGTAATCGCGCTCAGCCGCTGCGTCTTGCCGACCTTCGCATTACAGTCCGCGCGCACGCTTTCGGCATCGGCGCCGGGTTTCAGCACGACGAAGGCGACCGGCGTCTCGCCCCATTCCTCGCTCGGCATGCCGACCACGGCCGCCTCGACGACGCGCTCATCGGCGATCAATATCGCCTCCAGGTCGCTGGGGAAGATGTTGAACCCGCCCGAGATGATCATGTCCTTGGCGCGGTCCATCAAGGTCAGGAAACCGTCCTCGTCGATTCGCCCGATATCGCCGTGGCGGTAGAAGAGATGTCCCTCGGCATCGTGCCAATGCATCGCCTTGGTCGCGTCGGGACGGTTATTATACCCTGTCATCATCGCGGGGCTGCGCCCGACGACTTCGCCGACCGACCCTTGCGGCAGCTCGTTGCCGTCCTCGTCGATCACTTTCGCAACATGCCCCGGCGCGGGCTTGCCGACGGTGTGGAGCTTGTCGGGAAATTGATGCGCCTCGAGAATGAACGCCGCGCCGCCTTCGGTCATGCCATAGATTTCGACGAGCCCGCCCGGCCAGCGCTGCAGCACATCGGCCTTGAGCGCCGCGGGAAAGGGCGCCGACGTGCAATATTTGACGACGAAGCTCGACAGGTCGAAGCTGCCGAAATCCTCCAGCGCCATGATGCGGCGGTACTGCACCGGCACCAGCATCGTGTTCGTCGCGCGCTCGCGCGCCGCGAGCTCGAGGAAGCCGCGCGCATCGAATTTCTTCATCAACACGACCTGCCCGCCCGAGCCGACGGTGGGCATGAAACTCGCCATCGTCGTGTTCGAATAGAGCGGGGTCGACAGGATCGTCACCGCATTGACGCCATAGGCCGGTGCGCCGCGGATGATATGCTGCCAACGCATCGCGTGGCTGTGGATGATGCCTTTGGGCGTGCCGGTGGTCCCCGACGAATAGATGATGTTGAACCCGTCCTCGGGCAAAATCTCGACCGGCCGCGGCTTGACGCCCGCGAGCGACAGCCAGGCGTCGAGCGGGGTGCCCGCGTCGCTGCCGTCCATCGCGATCAGGTCGCTTGCGGTGATGACATGACCTTCGAGGCTCGCCTTTGCCGCGCTGTCGAGGAACAGGTGGCGTGCGCCGGTGTCGGCGATCATCGCGGCCATCTGTTCGCCGGTCGCGCTGTTGGTGACGAGCCCCGCGACCCCGCCGGCGCGCAGCGTGCCGATGATCACGGCCATCTGCTCGACGCTGTTGAGACCCGCGATCGCTGTGCGGTCGCCTTTCGCGAATCCGTCCTGCTGTAGCCGCGCCGCGATTCGGTCGACCAATTGATCCAGTTCGGACCAGCTCAGCCGCCGCACCGCGTCGGCAGCCGCTACGGCATCGGGACGCTCCGCGGCATGGGCGCGGACGAGGTCGGGCAGGGTGGCGAAGTCGCCGTCAAGCATTTCGATACTGGTCATGCCTATGGACTAGCACAGCCGAAAGGCGGTGCAATGCCGGTGGGGCAGCAGAGCGACAGGATGTTGCTGCAGCGGCGGGGAATGCGGATGCCAGCATCGAATATTGGGGTGATGGGCGACAGGAAATTGCTGGTTGCGCTCTATCATCCGCGGGCTGAACGGGCCACGGCACTCGGCCTGGCGGTCGAGGCCGCCGAATTTACGGTCCAATATCTGCCGCAGCATCTCGACGGCCTGCGCGCGTGGGTCGATAGCTGTTTCGACATCCTGCTGATCAATCCGTTTCTCGACTGGCAGGAACCCTTTGAATGCGTCCGGCTCGCGCGGTCGATTGCGGGGCGACGGCCATTGCTCGTCGTGTCTGACCGCGACAGCCGCGACGACCGGATGGTGGCGCTTGGTGCGGGGGCCGACGATGCCATCGGCTGGACAGATAACCTGCCCGAAGTTCTGGCCCGTATCGCCAGCCTGCTTCGCCGCAGCCACATCGCGGCGGGTCAGCTTGGGGCAGGCGACCTGAAGATCGACCTGATCGACCGGCGCGTCGAGCGCGCCGGGCGGTTGATCCGCCTGCCGCTTCGCGAATTCGACCTGCTCGCCAATCTTGCGCGCGTTCCCGACCGGCCCCTTTCGCGCGATGCGCTGCTCCGCGCGGTGTGGCGCCTCGATTTCGATCCCGGTACCAACCGGGTCGAGGTGCATATGTCGCGGCTGCGCGCCAAGGTCGATCGCGGTTTCGATTGGGCGATGCTGCATACGGTGAAGGGGCAGGGATATCGGCTGCGCTCGCGCCCCGACTAAGCCAGCGAGCGGCCGATCTTGCGCCGCAATTTGCCGCTTCTTGATCGCGGCCCTGTCACGAGCCGCAGCTTGCTTGACCAAAAGTTTCAGGTTGCTACTCATCTTCGACATAAAGAAACGAACGATTCCCGGAGATGATGGCCGATGCACCCCTCAGTTCATGCGCGTAGCAACCCCGACAAGCCCGCGATCATCGTCGCCGAAACGGGGGAGGCGATCAGCTATGGCGAACTCGACGCGGCATCGAACCGCGCGGCGCAGCTGTTCCGTTCGCACGGGCTGGGGCATGAGGATGTCGTCGCCTTCATGCTCGACAATACGCCGCATTATTATGGCCTGACCTGGGGCGCGCAGCGCGCCGGGCTGCGCTACGTCTGCATCTCGTCGCGGCTGACGCAGGACGAGACCGACTATATCCTCGAAAATTCGGGCGCGCAGATCCTCGTCGTGTCGGCGAGCCTCGCGGGCGCGGCGCAGCAGCTGACGACGGGGATCAAGCGCTTTGCCATGGGCGGCGCGATTCCGGGCTATGAAAGCTGGGAAAGTGCGGTTGCCGCGATGCCCGCGACCCCCGTCGCCGACGAGCGCGCCGGCGTCGACATGCTCTATTCGTCGGGCACCACCGGCCGGCCGAAGGGCGTGCGTGTCCCGCTGCCCGAGGATCCCGCGATCGACGCGATGAACAGCCTCGTCATGCTTGCGTCGGCGGTGTTCCAGATCAATTCGGACAGCATCTATCTTTCGCCCGCGCCGCTCTATCACGCCGCGCCGCTGCGCTGGTCGATGACGATCCATCGCCTCGGCGGGACCGTCGTATTGATGAAGAAGTTCGACCCCGAAGCCGCGCTCGCGCACATCGAAACATATCGCGTGAATTCGAGCCAATGGGTCCCGACGCATTTCGTGCGGATGCTGAAGCTCCCCGACGATGTCCGCACCCGTTACGACACCTCGTCGCTCAAGGTTGCGATCCATGCCGCCGCACCGTGCCCGGTGCCGGTCAAGCAAGCGATGATCGACTGGTGGGGGCCCGTGCTCTTCGAATATTATGCCGGGTCCGAAGGCAATGGCATGACCTTCATCTCCAGCCCCGACTGGCTGACGCACAAGGGCAGCGTCGGCCGCCCGATCCTCGGGACGGTGCACGTCATGGGCGAGGATAATGAGACCGAGCTTGGTCCGAACGAGGAGGGCGCGGTCTTTTTCGAAAGCGAGAATGTCTTCGAATATCACGGTGATAATGAGAAAACCGCGTCGAGTCGCAACTCGAAAGGCTGGTCGACGCTGGGCGATGTGGGCAAGCTCGACGAAGAAGGTTTCCTCTACCTCACCGACCGCAAGAGCTTCATGATCATCTCGGGTGGGGTGAACATTTATCCGCAGGAAATCGAGAACCATCTCGTCACGCATCCGAAGGTCGCGGATGTCGCGGTCGTCGGCGGCCCGCACGACGAAATGGGCGAGGAAGTGATCGCGGTCATCCAGCCCGCCGACATGGCGGACGCGAACGAGGCATTCCGCGACGAGTTGATCGCCTATGCGCGCGAGAAACTGTCGGGGGTGAAGATCCCGCGCCGGATCGACTTCCTCGAAGCGCTGCCGCGGCACGACACGGGCAAGCTCTACAAGCGCCTGCTGCGCGACCAATATTGGGAAAAGGCGAAGGCGGAGGCCTGATCCGATGACCGACCGCGTCGAGTTCTTTTTCGACCTCTCCTCGCCGTGGACCTGCCTTGCGTTCCACAATTTGCCGGGGGTGCTCGAACGCGCCGGCGCGACGGCTGTGTACCGGCCGATCC
>JAFAED010000431.1 GCA_023424275.1 Pseudomonadota bacterium
ATATATCATGCACGGCTTTGGCTGGGCATGGCACCGCGACCATCATGAGCCGCATGACAAGCTGCTGGAAAAGAACGACCTGTTCGCAATCTTTGGCGCCGCGATGAGCATTTCGATGTTCGTTATCGGCAGCCCGATGATCATGGGCGCCGGTGCGTGGGAGCCGGGCACGTGGATCGGGCTCGGCATCCTCTTTTACGGCATCATCTATACGATCGTCCACGACGGGCTCGTCCACCAGCGCTATTTCCGCTGGGTGCCGCGGCGCGGCTACGCGAAGCGGCTCGTGCAGGCGCACAAGCTCCACCATGCGACGATCGGCAAGGAGGGCGGGGTCAGTTTCGGCTTCGTCTTCGCGCGCGATCCGGCAAAACTGAAAGCCGAACTGAAAGCGCAGCGCGAGGCGGGCATTGCCGTGGTGCGCGAGGCGATCGCCGACTAGCCCGTCCGGTAATCGGCGGTAATCGCGCCCGCCGCCATCAATTCGGCCTCATGGCTTTCCTCGCGCCAGCTTTCGGCGAGTGCCTGTTGTTCCCAATTCTGCATCGCCGGATGCGCGAGCATATGGTCGACCCACGCCTGCCCGGCGCCGACGTCGAGGCCATAGGTGCGGATGCGGAAGGCGACAGGGGCAAAGAAGGCGTCGACGGCGGTAAAATGCTCGCCCGCGAGCCAAGGGCCGCCGAAGCGCGACAGGCCTTCGGCGAACAATTCGCGGATACGCGCGACGTCGAGCCGGAGCGCGCCCGACGGCGGCTTCGGCGTCACGCGCACGCCGACATTCATCGTGCAATCATTGCGCAGCGCCGAAAAGCCGCTGTGCATCTCCGCCGCCGCGCATTGCGCCCACGCGCGCGCATCGGGATCGGTCGGCCACACGCCCTTGTGCCGGTCGGCGAGGTAGAGGGTGATGCCGAGCGAGTCATAGACTGTCCGCCCTTCGTCGAGCAGCGCGGGCACCTGTCCGGTCGGCGAAAAACTCCGAAACTCGTCATAGTTGATCGGATTGCTGAACGGTTCGATCTGGTCCTCGAACGCGATGCCCAGCGCGTGCATCAGCACCCACGGGCGGAGCGACCAGCTCGAATAATTACGGTTGGCGGTGATCAGCACATACATGGCTGCTGCTCCTGTGCGATGATGGGGGACATATAGTCGGGGTCGTGCGCGAAGGGCAGCGCCGTGCCGTCGCGGAGGGCGGCGAGCACGCTGCCGAAGTCGCTCTGCGCGCGCCAGCCGAAGCGGCGTTCGGCGCGCGACGGGTCGTAAACACGGTCGATGCTATCGGGAAGCACCCAGCCCTTGGCCGCATAAAGCTCGGCCGCATCGGGATGGTAGCGCGCGATCACCGCGCGGGCGTCGCGGGCCAGCTCCCCGGCGTCCGCGCGCGAGAAGGGCGGCGGCGCCGAAAGGATGAAGGTGTCGCAGCCGATCTGCGGTGCAGCTTCGAGCGCGGCGAGATGCGCCGCGGCGGCATCCTCGACCGTCAGGCGGCGGTTGAGCAGTTCATTCGCTTTCAGGTTCGGGCCGCTCGGCACGGCATGCGTATCGTCATCCTCGGGAAAGAATCGCCCGGTGCGCAGGATCAGGGCGTTGATGCCATGCTCGCGGTGGACGAGCTTCACCGCCTGTTCGGCGGCGAGCTTGGTGATGCCATAGATGTTGCGCGGTTCGATCGGTCCGAAACCCTCGTCCATCCACCAGGCGCCCTCTGCGCCCGCGCCGGCGCGCACGTCGCTGCGGATCATCAGCGAGGTCGTGGAGGTGAAGATGAAACGGTCGTTCCCCGCCGCGACCGCCGCTTCGATCAGGTTCAGCGTGCCCGTCACATTGACGTCGACGAACGCCTGCCGGGGATAACGCACGATGTCGGGTTTGTGCAGCGCGCCGCCGTGGATCACCGCCTCGATGCCATGCTCGCCCATCGTCCGCTCGATCAGCGCGCGGTCGGCAACGCTGCCGATCACCTGCGTGTGCGCCCCCGGCACGACGTCGAGCCCGGTGACGCTGTGGCCGTTCTCGGCCAGCAGGGGAGCGAGATAACGCCCCAGCCAGCCCGATGATCCGGTCAGCAGCACGCGCATCGATGATTCTCCTCCCGATCCCCGACGCGCGCCTGATACACAGGCGGCGGACAGGGGGGCAAGGGCGGTCAGCCTTTCGGTTCCGCCGCGGCCGGCGGGGCCTTGGCGGCCTTCGCTGCCGGTCCGGGCAGTTCGCTGAGGTCGAGCCAGCCCGCGTCCGCCCGCTTTTTATAGCTGTCGATCACCGCGAACGGGATACGGAACGGGAACCCCCAGTCGCTGTTCCACAGCGCTACGACGCCCGTCCGCGTCGCGGGTTCGAAAATCATCGTGGCGCGATAGCCCTCGACTGCGCCCGAATGGCCTTCCAGCCGGTCGCCGGCATAGGTGAAGCTCCGCCAGCCGAGGCCATAACCCGCTTCGCCCGTCGCGGCGCGCAGCGTGCCGCCATAGAGCCGCCCGGTGCCGACGCGCGGGCGATGCGCGATCTGCAACACCGGACCGGGCAGCACGTCGGGGCGTTTTCCCATCATCGCCTGCATCCATTTGGCGAAATCGACGATGTCGCTTTCGACCCCGGCGGCGGCGGGAACGCGCCAATAGGCCTCCTTGATGGGGCGGACGAGTGCGCCGCGGTGCGGCTTCGCCCAATCCTTCGCGTTCGTCAGCCGATCGCGCCCATAACCTGCGCTGACCATGCCCAGCGGGCGGAAAAAACGGTCCTCGACCGCATCGGCAAAGGGCTCGTTCGCAGCCTTGCCCAATATTTCGCTCGCCGTATCGAAGGCGACATTCTGATAGGTGTGGCAGGTGCCGGGTTCGCACTGCAACGGCGCGAGGGCCAGGCTCGCGCGCAACAGCTCGGGGCTCTGCCCTTCCTCCAGCTTCTCGTCATAGGCGTTTTTGGTGAGGCCGGTGCGCTGCGCCAGAAGGTCGCCCACCGTGACCCGGTCCTCGGCCCCGCCGGGCAGGCGTAGCGACGTGCGCCAACTGGCGACCGGACGGTCCAGATCGACCGCGCCGTCCGCGGCCAGCGCCGCCGCCAGCGCACCCGTGGCCGTTTTGGAAACCGAAGCCCAACGGAACAGCGTTTGCGGCGTCACCGACGCGCCCGTCGACTTGTCCGCGACACCATAGGTGCGGACGAAGCGCAGTTCGCCGTCTTCGACCACCGCCACCGCGAGTCCCGCCATTTCGGGTCGTTGTGACAGATCGGTGAGTTGCCGGTCGAGCGCGGCATAATCGATTCGCCCGTGCCATTCGGCGGGCGTGTCGGGCAGGTTTTCCGGGGCGGCGATCGGGATGGGGATGCTTGCAAGCGGATGCTTTCCGCCCAGCGCGTGAATGCCGAACCAGCCCACCGACCCCATCGCGACGATCGCGACAAGATATGTGAAAACCCGCTTCCTCGACCTTTTTTTAGACTGCGACCTCATAATTGGCCGTCGTCTTAGCGGCGACTTCCTCCGCCGTCACCCCCGGTGCGAGTTCGATCAGCTTGAACGGGCTGTCATGGTCGTCGCGTTTGAACACCGCGAGGTCGGTGATGATCATGTCGACGACATTCTTGCCGGTCAGCGGCAGCGTGCATGCGGGGATGAACTTCGGGCTGCCGTCCTTGGCATTATGCTCCATGACGACGATGATCTTCTTGACCCCGGCGACGAGGTCCATCGCGCCGCCCATGCCCTTGATCATCTTGCCCGGGATCATCCAGTTCGCGATGTCGCCATTTTCGGCGATTTCCATCGCGCCCAGCACGGTGAGGTCGATGTGGCCGCCGCGAATCATCGCAAAGCTGTCGGCCGAGCTGAAATAGGCCGATTGCGGCAGCTCGCTGATCGTCTGCTTGCCCGCGTTGATCAGGTCGGCATCCTCCTCGCCCTCAAAGGGAAAGGGGCCGATGCCGAGCATGCCGTTTTCCGACTGGAGCGTCACCGTCATCCCGGCAGGGATATGGTTTGCGACCAAAGTGGGGATACCGATGCCGAGGTTGACGTAATAGCCGTCCTGCAGCTCTTTCGCGGCGCGCGCCGCCATGTCATCACGCGTCCAGCTCATTGGCTTGGCTCCCATTGCTTGTCGGAGGGGAAGGCGTCGCCCCAGCCCAGTTTTTCCCACGGGCCGTAGACAGGGTTGGGGAACAGGAACCAGCCCTTGTCCCAAAGTGCGGTGGCGCCCGCGCTTGTCGCGAGCGCCATGCGCTGCGCCGCGGGCAGGTCCTTGACGTTGAACTGCTGGCTGAAATCGCCGAGCTGGTCGCCGCCCAAAATAATCACGCAATATTTCGACGCGATCGCCGCGCGGCGTCCGTCCTTGCTCGACCCGCCGGCGTCGTCGCCCATCAGGAACAAGGTCTCGCCATGCTTGAACTCGCCGAGTCCCGCGGCGCGGAGTGTATCCTCGCTGCCCTTGGCATTGGCGGCGCTGCGGTTGGTGTTGGCGATGACGGTGATGCCCGCGGCGCGCAGCTTGTTCACCATCTCGACGCTGCCCGGCATCGCGACCGCCTTGCCCGCGCCGCTCTTTTCCCACTGATCCCAGATTTTGGGATCGAACGCCGTGCCCTTCTCGGCAAAATAGCGCATCGGGCCGAGATTCCAGATCAATGTCTCGTCGGCGTCGAACACCGCGGCGAAGGGCTTGTTGCCGCACGGCTCGAACGCGGGCGCATCCATCGTCGCGCCGGGCGCGAGTATGACGCTGTCCTTCGGTCGCTGCTTGATCCGTCCCGCGCCATAGTCGGCGATCCGCGCATTGGTCGCGCGAACGGCGACCGCCGCCTCGGGCGAGCCATAGAGATATTGCAATGCCACCGGCGGCGTCTCGGCCGCAGCGGGCGCGGGTGCCGGCAGGGGGGCGGGCGGCGGAGCCGGAGCCGTCGCCACCTCTGCCGGCGCGCTCGCGCACCCGGCAAGGAGCAGCGCGG
This sequence comes from Pseudomonadota bacterium, assembly GCA_023424275.1. Taxonomy (GTDB): domain Bacteria; phylum Pseudomonadota; class Alphaproteobacteria; order Sphingomonadales; family Sphingomonadaceae; genus Sphingopyxis. The sequence goes on from JAFAED010000431.1 coordinate 4,954, forward strand.
CGGTAAGGGCGAAATTACGCATCACGCTGCTTCGCGCGGACGCGTCGTGCGGAATTCGATCTTCTTGTCATAGGGCGCACCGACGATCATGCGCTTCACATAGATGCCGGGCAGGTGGATCGCATCGGGGTCGAGGCTGCCGGTCGGCACGATTTCCTCGACCTCGGCGACGCAGATTTTCGCCGCCGTCGCCATCGGCTGGTTGAAGTTGCGCGCGGTCTTGCGAAAGACGAGATTGCCGCTCTCGTCCGCCTTCCAGCCCTTGATGATCGACAGATCCGCGCGGATGCCGCGCTCGAGGATATAGGTCTCGCCGTCGAACTCCTTATGCTCCTTGCCGTCGGCAACGACGGTGCCGACGCCGGTCCTGGTGTAGAAGCCGGGTATGCCGGCGCCGCCGGCGCGGCAGCGCACGGCGAGCGTCCCCTGCGGGCAGAATTCGACCTCGAGCTCGCCGGACAGATACTGCCGCTCAAACTCCTTATTCTCGCCGACATAGGAAGAGATCATCTTCTTGACCTGGCGCGAGCGGAGCAGCTTGCCGAGGCCCTCATTGTCGATGCCGGCATTGTTC
>JAFAED010000468.1 GCA_023424275.1 Pseudomonadota bacterium
GGCCGGTGCCGGGTGTGTGGCGATAGGCGAGCCGCGGGCGGCCCGGACGGTCGAGATAATCGGGGGCGGTGTCCACCGGGATCAGATGACCCAGTCGATCGTGCTCATCTGCATCACGGCCTGGCCCTTCGCACGCCGCTGTTCGACCATGATATGATTGAGCCGCTTGATCGTGTCGCTGCCCGTGGTGATGCACCAGCCCGGAACGACCGCGTGAACGAGCGCGCAGAGGCCGCCATAGATCATCGTGACACCGAATTTCGACGCGACGCCGAAATGTTCGATGTAATTTTCATCGACGCTCTTCGGGTGGTCGACGAACAGGCGCTTGAGCGACGTGATCATGGGGGAGCGGCTCCTTTTCCGGCTGCGGCCGCCCTAGCGGGGCAGCCTGTTGCCCGCAACCCCGGTGCGTCTTGTTGCCGCTATTGGGCGAGGAAGGCGTCGACGGCCTTCGCAAAAGCCTCCGGCTGGTCGAGCATGATGAAATGGCGGCTTCCGGCTATCATCTGTGCCTTGAAATGCGGAAGACCTGCATATTGGGGCTCGAACGTCGCCCTCGCGCGCTCGGCGGGCATCGCGCTATCGTCCTGCGCGTACAGGAGGGTCAGGGGCGTCGATACCGTCGCCAGCGCGGCGCGCATGTCGGTGAGCATGACGTCGTGCATAACTTGCGCCGACACGCGCGGATCGGCGCTGCGCATCCAGCCGGCAATGGCGATGCGGCCGGCTGGGGTGTTCGACATGGAGCCGGCCATGCTGGCCGGACCCGGATCGGTCACCGGGCCTTCGGCGCGCGGCTGACCCGATTGCGCGCGCAGCATCGCCGCCATGCCGTCCGCCCGCGGACGAAGGGCATCGACATTTGCCGCGCCGAAAAGCGTCCCGATGAAGGGCAGCGCGTCGACGATCATCAGCTTGCCGACGCGATCCGGCGCCTCGGCCGCGACCATCAACCCGGTCAGGCCGCCCATCGAATGGCCGATGATGGCGGGCGCGGGGCGATCCTGTCCGACGATGCAATCCTCGATAAAGCCGCGAACATCCTCGACCACCGTCGGCAGCACCGGACCCTCGGCATTGGGACCGGCATCGTCGCCGAAGCCGCGGATCTGGACGATGTGCAGGCGATATTTGGTCTTCAGGCGCGACGCGGTCGCGTCCCACACGGCGCGCGGCGTCGACAGGCCGGGGATCAGGATGACGTCGGGACCCTGTCCCTCGTTCAATATGGTCACGGCGGTGCCCAGCGTCAGATCGGCCGAACAGGCGCCTTCGGTACGCGGCGCTTCGGCCGCATCGGAGCGGCCGGCGACTAGCGCGACGAGCAGGATGAAGACGGCGGCGACGGAGATGCGTTTTTTCACGGGCTCAATCTCTCAGGAAAATCGCCTCGATCGGCAGGCCGAACAGGTCGGCGATGCGAAAGGCGAGGGGGAGGGAAGGATCGTATTTTCCGGTCTCGATCGCGTTGACCGACTGGCGCGATACCTCGAGCCGTTCAGCAAGGTCGCCCTGGCTCCAGTCGCGTTCGGCGCGCAGGACCTTCAATCTGTTCTTCATGCATCGCTGCCGGTCATATGCATCGTCGCGCGGTTGTAGACCGCGCCGAGGCCGAGGCCGAGAAACCAGAAAAAGGCGGCGCCGAAACCACCGTTCCCTGCCGGAACCAGATCGTAATTTTGCAGAAATTCCCAAATGGTCATCACGGTCAGGCAAAAACCCGTCGCGAACAGACATTGCCGCACTTGCAGCATGCGAATGAACTCGTCGCTCTCCTCGACCAGCAGGCGCATCACCGCCCAGAATACACCGATGATCGGCAGCGCCGGCGCGATCGCGAGCGCGTAGGCAGGTAAACCCGAAATCTCGCTGTGGCGGAACATCCATCCGGCGGCGAAGATCAGGACCACATACAGCATCATCAACACGGCCAAGCGGATCGAGTAACGTCGGATGGCAGGGCTTCGATATGTCGACATGTCAAGGGTGCTCCATAAAATGACAAGTACCCTTTACTTGGCGATTTATGCCGTGTCAAGGAAGCTGGACAAGGTGACAAGTCTCCTACCCATTTTGCACAAAGATCATGCGGGGACCGGCATCGCGGATCCATCGATGTCCATCGTCTCGCGCGTCGGCCTCTTCCTATCGTGCATCGGCAATCACCGGCGTCCGGCGTACGCGTGCGGTTCCCAGCTGTAGCGTGTCGCAGGCGATGCCGTCTTCGCCTTCGTCCTCTTGACTTTCGCCGCCCATGCCGTGCAGTCGGCCAACGCACACAAAGCGCCGAAGGCGGGGATAATTAGTTGGCAGAAAACGCGAATTACCGACCGGATATCGATGGTCTGCGCACGGTCGCCGTGGGGCTGGTTCTCGGCTATCACTTCTTTCCGAACCACATCAAGGCGGGCTTTATCGGAGTCGACGTCTTTTTTGTCATCTCCGGCTACCTCATTTCGACGATCATCCTCGGGCAAATGGCGCGCGGGACCTGGGGGTATCTCCATTTCTATACGCGCCGGATCAACCGGATATTCCCGGCGCTGGTCGTGGTTCTGGGCTTCAACGCCATGTTGGGCTGGTACGCTCTCGTGCCCAACGAGTTCGAGCAACTGGGCAAACATATAGCCGCCAGCGCGGCCTTTGTTGCGAATTTCGCCTTGTGGGGAGAGGCTGGCTATTTCGACAATGCCGCCGACACAAAACCGCTGCTCCACCTGTGGAGTCTCGCGATAGAGGAGCAATTCTATATTGTCTGGCCGTTGGTCCTGGCCTTTGCCTTGCGGCGCCGGTTCATCTGGATCGTCGGTGTTCTGGCGTTCGGTTCACTTGCTTACAGCATTTATTTGACCCTCCAGAATCCGACGGCCGCCTATTATTCGCCGCTGTCCCGTTTCTTCGAACTCGCGATCGGCGGGATCTTGGCATATTGGCGTTTGCACGGCGGTGATGTCGGACGCCCGGCGCGTCACTGGTGGGGTTTGGCCGGGGTTGTGCTGCTTCTTTCCGGCGCCTTGCTCATTACCGACGCCAGCCCATTTCCCGGCCTTTATGCCTTATTGCCGACGCTCGGTACCGCCGCTCTGATCGCAGCGGGACCGACGGCATTTCCGAACAGGCTGCTTTCCTTTCCGCCGATGATCTGGATCGGCCTCATCAGCTATCCACTCTATCTCTGGCATTGGAGCCTGCTCGTCTGGGCAAAGACCCTCGTCATGACCAGCTCGCTTGGTGCCGCGCAACGTATCGGGCTTGTTGGGTTGTCGATCGTCCTGGCGTCGATGACCTATATTTTGGTCGAACGGCCAATCCGACGCAGAAATACGGGGGGCATCGCGTTGATACTGGCAGCCGCGATGACGGTGATCGGCGTCACCGGGCTGCTGTTCTGGACCGGGTCGGTGCCCAATCGTCTCGACCGGCCCGACCTTGAGCGGGTCGTTCGCGCCGTCAATGATTGGGAATATCCTTCGCGGGACATGGCGGTGGAAAAGAGTTTTCTCGACTACACCTTCTATCGAAAGCAGGGAGGGTCGGGCGACGCGGTGCTTTTCATGGGCGATTCGAACATGGAGCAATATGCACCGCGCATATCGTTCCTGATCGACGGCCATCCAGGAAGCCCCAGCGCGATTTTCGCAACGAAGGGCGGTTGCCACTTCGCTTCCCCCGAACTCGCCTCAGGGCAGCGCGACTGCGCCGGGAAATTATCGGAAATTCATCGACTGACGCGGTTGAACGAGGTCAAGGCCATCGTGATTGCCCAGCAGTGGTTGAACCTTCGCGCGATGGTCACCAACCCAAAGGCAGCTGCTTCTTTCGAGAGATTCCTGGAAACCATCCCTGCCGGAAAGCGGAAATTCATCGTTCTTAGCATTCCGACCGGCGATGGCTTTGGACCTCGTGACCTGTTGACCGGGTCGCGGCTTGGCGACCTCGAATACCGCCCCGCCGAATATCGCGACGGCAGCAAGGCACGGCAGAAGCTGATTCAGTTGAACAGCCTCATACGGCAAATCGCTGCCCGGCAGGGCGCGATCGTGATCGACCCGTTCGAAACATTATGTTCGGGGACGTCATGCAGGGTGACCGACGTAGACGGCAACCCCGCCTATCTCGACGAGTCTCATCTTAACGCCTCATTCGCCCGCAAACATGCGACCTACATCGATCAAACGATCATGGAAACGGCGGGTCGGTGAGGAGATGGGGCGTGCGGCCGATCGGT
>JAFAED010000050.1 GCA_023424275.1 Pseudomonadota bacterium
GTGTCGCGCGGCGCGTGTCGGCGGTTGTTCGGCGATCTGCCCGACCCCGATGCCCGCTGGTACCTTCCGTCGGACCTGCGCGCGCTCGGCCAGTCGATCGTCGCGCCCGAATGCGATGCTGCCGCCGACACGTTGCGCCTCGCGCGGAGCATCGAATTGCTGTGCCAGTTCTTCGCCGCGCTGGCGGCGGGCAGGCTGGTTCCGGTCGAAGCGCAGCCGAGCCTGACCGAGAGCGATATCGCGCGGATCGCCGCCGCGCGGCGGATCGTCGACGAACGGTGGCATGAAAAGCTGACGATCGACGACATCGCCAAAAGCTGCGGCATCAACCGCGACAAGCTGACGCGCGGGTTTCGCGAACTGTACCAGTGCAGCGTCGCCGAGGCGCTGAGCGAGCGGCGGTTGCGTCAGGCGCGGCAGATGCTGGCGGCAAGCGACTTGCCCGTGGCGAGCATCGGCTATCGCTGCGGCTATCTCAACAACGCCGCCTTCACCCGCGCTTTCTCGCGCCGCTTCGGCATGGCGCCGACCGCGATGCGCCGCGTGGGAGTCGCGGCATGAGCGGGATGATCGATACCGGCGCGCGCGGATCGCTCGTCGAGCGCGCGGTCGAATCGGTGCGCGACTTCATTCGCGTCAACGACCTCAAGGTCGGCGACACATTGCCGGGCGAGGGGAGTTTCGCGCAGCAGCTTGGCGTCAGCCGCCCGGTGATGCGCGAGGCGTTCGGTGCGCTCGCGGCGCTGCGGCTGGTCGACGTCGGCAACGGACGCAAACCGCGCGTCGGCGCGATCGACGGATCGGTGATGGCGGCGTCGATGGGGCATGCGGTCAACACCGCGCAGGTCAGCCTTGCCGATGTGTGGGAGGTACGCCGGACGCTGGAGCTGCGCACCGCCGAACTCGCGGCGATCAACCGCACCGACGAACAGGCGCGTGCGATCCTGACCGCCGCACACAGCCTGTCGGTCGGGCATGACGAGGCCGCGCGGACCGCGGCCGACACCGCCTTTCACCAGACGATCGCCGAGGCGAGCGGCAACCAGCTTTTCCTTCAGATCGTGCGCTCGTTCGAACAGTTGATGGCACTTGCCATCCCGCGTGCCTGGGCTGGGCGCACGACGCACGAGGAGCGCGACGAGACGCTGGCGCTGCACCGCGAGGTTGCCGAGGCGATCGCCGCGCGCGATCCGGCGCGTGCGCGCGCCGCAATGGAAAGCCATTTCAACAATTCGATCGGGGAGATGCTGAAGGATCAGTTCTGATCCGGCAGGCGCCGTTCGCTCAGTTCGGGGTGCCGGCGCATCCCGCTACCGGCGGCGCTTAGTCCTCCATCGCGACCCGGTTCCGGCCCGCCTTTTTTGCCCTGTCGAGGGCGTTACCCGCCTGTTCGAGCAGCGCCGCAGCGGGGCCGGTACCGTCCCGCGGCATCGCGGCGACGCCGATGCTGACCGTCACCGGAGCAGGCAGATCGGCGGTCGGTTCGTGCATGAAGGACGCAATCGTCGTCCTGATGCGTTCGGCCACCAGCGCCGCCGCATCGGCGCCCGTGTCGGGCAGGAGCAGCGCGAATAGCCGAACGCCCAGCCGGGCGGCGAGATCGGTCGCTTCGCGCGCGCTGCTGGCGAGCACGTCGGCGACCGCTTGCAGGCAAAGATCGATGGCAGCCGGGCCGAAATCTTTGCCGTAAATGTCGAAATCGTCGATCTCGATGACGAGCAGGGCGATCGGACGGTCCGTCCGGGCCGCCATGGCCCAATACAGGTCGAGCCGTTCGTCGAAGGCGCGGCGATTGGCGAGGCCGGTCAATGGGTCGATGCGGTTCAGTTCGGTTGCCCGATCGCGCAGTTCGGCCGCCAGCCGGGTGTTCTCGTTCGACAATTGCGCGATGCGCGCCGTGTCGTTTCCGAAACGACGGCTAGCGATTATCAGCGCGCCGCAAAGGACGGCGGTCGCGATGCCGACTTGCAGATGACCACTGCGGTCGCTGGTCAGGAATCCGGCCGTCGCTATGGCGGACGCCGGGACGTGGAAGGCGAGATGCGCCGGCCGATAGCGAAGCGACGCGGCGGCGAGCGTCATCGCGCCGAGCGCGGCGGCCGTTGCGACGAGGAGTTGGGGATCGGTTGCGGCGCGCGTGCTCCAGAATAGCATCGCGCCCCATGCGAGACCCGAGAGGAACATCAGCGTGGTTGCTCCGCGAAGCCATGTCGCGGGCTGGCGGCGACCTCGCGCATCATATAGCGCGCAAGCGATCAGTTGCACGGCCAGCAGCAGGGCCGCGACAGCGGCGAATATTTCCGCGCCAGCTATCGCCGCCGTTCCGTACATCGTCGCGGCGATCAGCGCGGAACCGGCGAAACCCGCGACCGCATTGAGCGCGATGGCAGGCAGCAGGGCATCGGCCCGCGCAGCCGCCACGCGATCGTTAACCTCATATTCCTCTGACACCCGCCCACTTCCGTTTCCCGTTTCCCCGACGGTCGGTAGCGCGATCCTTGCCCCGGCTGCAACTATCGGGAATCGGTCCAACCGCCACCCATCGCCTGAAACAGCTGAATGCGCGCCGCGAGCGCATCGGCGCGGAGCTGGATCAGCGACAATTCGGCGCCGAGCAGGCCGCGCTGGGCGTCGAGCTGTTCGAGATAGGGCGAATAGCCTTCGCGATAGCGATTGGTCGCGAGGCGCAATCCTTCGGCCAGCGCATCGCGCTGCGACCGGGCAAACGCAATCTGCGCATCGATCAGCTTCACGGCGGCGAGTGCATCCTCGACCTCGCGGAACGCATTGAGTGCCGTGCGGCGATAGGCGAACGCTGCCTGATCGCGCTGCGCGGCCGCCGCGTCGGCCTGTGCGGTGAGACGCCCGCCCTGGAAAATCGGCGCCAATATGCTGCCGCCGACCGACCAGATCGAAATCGGATCGGCGAGAAGCGTCGAAAAGGCGGCGCCAGCGGCCCCCGTCAGGCGGACCTGCGGCAGAAAGCGCTTGCGTGCCGCCGACAGATTCTTGTCCGACGCCGCGAGCTGATATTCGGCCTGTGCGACGTCGGGCCGGCGTCGTAGCAGGTCGGATGGGAGGCCGTCGGGGACGAGCGGCACTGTCAAACCGGCAAGCGCCACGCCGCGTTCGATCGCTTGCGGCGTTTCCCCCACGAGCAGGCTCAGCGCATCTTCGGTGCGCGCGATCGCCAGCTCGATCTGCGGGACGATTTGTGCGGTTGCGTCATATTCGGCCTGCGCCTGTTCGAGTTCCAGCCGGGGCGAATAGCCCGACCCGACGCGCGATTTTGCGATGCGGAGCGATTCGGATCGCGCGCGCACTGTTTCGCGCGCCACCTCCAGCCGCGCGTCGAGGCCGCGCAGCGTGACATAGTTCGACGCGACCGCTGCGGCGACCGACAGCTGGACCGTGTCATGGGCCGCTTCGCTGGCGAACCAGGCGTCGCGCGCGGCGGATTTCTGGTCCGCGAGGCGGCCGAATAGGTCGACTTCATACGCGACCTGAAGTTGCGGCTGCGCGAAATTCTGCTCGACCGGCTGACCAAAGGCGCTGACCGACCGTGAGCGGCCGCCGCCCAGCGTTGCATCGATCGCCGGCAATGTCTGCGCCCGCGCGAGCGCGACATTGGCGAGCGCTTCGCGCACGCGCGCCGCCGCAACGCCGACGTCGCTGTTGTTCGCGAGCGCGCTGTCGATCAGGAGGGGCAGTACCGGGTCATCGAATCCCCGCCACCAGTCGCGTTGCAGCGTGGCGGTCGAGCCGGGATCGGTGCGCCATGCGAGCGGCGGTGCGACGGGCGCCACCGCCGTCGTGGCGACCTTCGGCCCGGCGCAAGCGGCGAGGGCGGCGGTCAGGACCGCCGCGAGCGCGAGACGCGATGCCTTCACCGCGCGGGTCCGCCGCTGGTATCGACGCGGACCTCGACCGACATGCCGGGGCGCAGCCGTTTTGCCGCCGGCTGGTTGCGGTCGATAGCGATCCGCACCGCGATCCGCTGTGCCACCTTGACGAAATTGCCCGTGGCGTTGTCGGCCTTCAAGACGGCGAATTCGGAGCCGGCGGCGGGCGACAGATTTTCGATCCGCCCGGTCAGTTCGGTGCCGCCCAGCGCGTCGACGCTGAACCGGGCGCGCTGGCCGATCGCCATATCGCCGGTCTGCGCTTCCTTGAAGTTCGCGATCACCCAGACATGGTGCGGGACGACCGACAATAATTGCGTGCCCGCGGTCACATAGGCGCCGACGCGGACGCCGACCTCCGACAATTGGCCGTCGGCGGGTGCGCGGATGATCGTGTTGTCGAGGTCGATCTGTGCGAGGCGAAGCTGCGCCTTGGCCGACGCCACCGCGGCTTCGAGCCCGGCGCGCCCGACGACGACCGTCCGCACGTCCTGGGTTCCGATCGCGCGGCTGGCGCGCGCCTGTTGCAGCGTGGCCTGCGCCGCGAGCAGCGCCGCGCGCGTCTGGTCGAGTTCGCGCGTCGAGATCGAGCCGTCGGCGGCGAGGGTGCGGGCGCGGCGCATGTCGGCTTCGGCGCGCGTGAGCTGCGCCTGCGCATTCGCGATGCCGGCGTTCTGGCTGTCGGTCGCGACTTCGCGCGATTTCTGCGCTTGCGCCGAATTGGCAAGCGCGGCCTGTTGCGCGGCCACATTGGCTTCGGCCTGCGCGACGCGCGCGCGATAGATGCGATCGTCGATCGTCGCGAGGATCTGACCCGCCTTGACCTCGGCAAAATCCTGGACCGGAACGCGCGTGACATAGCCGCTGACCTGCGGACTGATGATCGTCACGCGCCCGCGAACATAGGCATTGTCGGTCTTTTCCAGCGCACCGGCAAAGGGCGGGAGCTGCCACGAATAGAGGATTGCGAGGATTGCGAGCAGCGCGGCGACGACGATGAGGATCACGGTCTTGCGCGTCTTGTCGGGCGGCCGCCACGCCGAGGGCGGGGCGTCGACCTGCGGATCGGCCGGGGGCGCGGCAGGCGGCGGGGCGGCCTGAGGCGCGGCGGCCGGCTGCGCGGTCGTTGCGGATGCGGGTTTCGGCGCGTTCGCCTTTGGCTCGTCGCTCATATCATTGCCCCTGTTGAGCCTGTGCCTGCGCTTGCAGGCGTTGTACCAATAATATTACCGGCGAGGGTTCGTTCCGCCGCCGGATCGACCGGCTGATCAGGAAGCCCCAGAGCGCCGTCAAGATCGCAAGAACCCCGACCAGCAGGAATACGTCGTTATAGGCGAGAATATGGGCCTCGCGCGTCACCTGCTGGCTGAGTAGCGCGGCGCCTTCGGCGTTGCGCAGAACCGGATCGCCGACGGTCCCGGCGACGACGCGACTGCCGGCGCCCAGCCGCGCCGCAACCAACGGGTCGCTTGCGACGATATTCTGGACCAGCTCGTGCGAATGATATTTTTCGCGGACTGTCTGGAAGGTTCCGAGCAAGGTGCCGCCGGCGAGGCCGCCGATACTCTGGCTCATGCTGAACAGGACGACGAAGCTGATGAAATTCTTGCCGCCCGCGAGCAGCGTGCGCGCGATGCCGATGACCATCGCCTGTGCGAGAAAGAGCAGCGATGCAAAGCCGATCAGCGCCTGGCTGAAATAGAATTGGCTGGGCCGCGTCAGATTGGTCGCCTGCGCATCCATGAACGATCCGATGACGATCAGCACGACCGCGATGATGATGGGCCGCGTCAGATTGTCGGGGCGAAACGTCAGGACTGCGGTGGCAAGGCCGGCGATCGAGGCGATCACCACGATCAGGTTGAGCGTGACCAGCTGGTCGTTGATCAGGCCGACGGCGCTGAGAAAGCCGATCGACCCGAACGCCTGTTCGGACAGGAGGATACGGATCGACGATGCCACCGCAAAGAGGCGCAGCATTTCGCGCGTGCCGAGCCAGCGCGTGTTGAGGAGCGGGTTCCTGCGATGATGTTCGACGAGAATTGCGGCGGCGATCAGCGCGACGCTCGCCGCCAGCGACCAGCCCATCCATGGACGCTCGGTCCACCACTGGATCCGGCCTTGCGACAGGACCGCGACGAGTAGCCACAATCCCGGTGCGAGGAGGCCGAAGGTCAGGAAATCGAGCGGTTCGAACACTTTTTCGCGCTCGCTGGGCGGCAGCGGCTGCGCCACTACGGCAGCGAGCGTCGCCAGCGCCAGCCCAAATTCGAACCAATAGAGATTGTGCCAGTCGCCCCAGATGAGCAGCCCCGGCGACAGCACGCGCGCGAGCGGCGTTGCGATCTGTGGGATGCAGATGCCGATCATCACCGCAGCGAGGCGCTTTGACGCGGGGAGCGCCTGAAAGAAATAGAGGATCGTGAGGGTCGAGAGGCCGCTCGCGGCGATCCCGCTCATCGCGCGCACGGCGACCGAGGTCCAGAAATCGTGGATGAACAGGTGCATCAGCGTCGTCACCGCATAGGCGACGAGCGTGTAGCGGATGAACGGCTGGAGCCCGAATTGCTGGCGATATTTGACGAGCAGCAGGTTCGCGGTGACGTTGGTCATGAAATAGGCGGCGGTCAGCCACGCCGCCTCGTCGCTGTTCAGCCCCAGCGTTCCTTGGGCGAAGTTCAGATTGACCGTGACCAGCGCATTGCCGAGCCCGCCGGTGATCCCGATCAGGCAGCCGATGAGGAAATGGCGCACCATGCGCGACTTCGGGTGGTCGGGATTGGCAGGCGACCCCGGAAGCGTGGGCCGCTCGTGCGGCTTGAAGACATAATCCGCCATCGCGGGCTAGACGCCGTTCGCGGTCATGCGCGCCCTGTCGTCCGATGCGAAGCGGCGAGTCGTCGAGAGGCGGATCAGGGGCATGCTGTTCCTTACCGCATAGCGGACGGGCATGCAGCCCTTCCATAGCAGGAAGCGCCTGCAACCTTGGTTTGAGTTGGCGGCGCGAAAAAAAATCGCAGACGATGTCGATTTGCCGCATCCCCGTTCGTCGTTTCGATACCGGGTCGATATGGCCGGTTCAGACCAAGGAGACAGACAATGCGTGTGATGGTGTTCGTCAAGGCGACCGAAGACAGCGAGCAGGGATTTGCTCCCACGCCCGAAACGATGGGAATGATGGAGGCGATGGGCAAGTTCAACGAGGAA
>JAFAED010000070.1 GCA_023424275.1 Pseudomonadota bacterium
GGCGACCCGGTGCTGGCACAGCGGGCCGTCGACCTGCTTGCGGGGCATGGCCTTGCCGTCACCGCCGATCCCGAACGCGGGCTCGACCATGGGGCGTGGGTGCCGCTGTCGCTGATCTATCCCGACGCCGACATTCCGGTGGTCCAGCTCTCAATCCATTCGAACGCCTCGCCCGAATGGCATCATGCGCTGGGACGAGCGCTGGAACCGCTCCGCGACGAGAATGTGCTGGTCATCGGATCGGGCAGCATCACGCACAACCTCCGCGCGCTCTTCTCGGCGCGCTTGCCGATCGATGCCCCGGCGCCGGCGTGGGTCACCGATTTTACCGACTGGATCGCCGACCGCATGGCCGCCGGCAGCATCGACGACGTACTGCACAGCGTCGAACGCGCGCCGCACGGGCACGACAATCATCCGACGCCCGACCATATATTGCCGCTGTTCGTGGCGATGGGCGCGGGCGGGGCGCCGTTCAACGCCAAGCGCCTGCATCACAGCGTCACCTATGGCCTGCTCGCGATGGACGTTTACGCTTTCGACTGACCGGCAGGCCGGCGCATTTCTTTGAGAGCCTGATTCACGGTATCGGCAAAAGCGCGAGGCGCTTTCCCCTCAACCGATCAGGCCCTATAGCGCGCCATGCTCCTTTCAGATCGCATCCTCTTTCTCGATGGCGAAGCCCTCGTCATCGACAAACCAGCAGGGCTTCCGGTCGACGCGCCGCGCGACGGTAGCCTCAGCCTCGAAAATCATCTCGACAGCCTGCGCTTTGGTTTCAAACGCTGGCCGCTCGCGGTCCACCGGCTCGACCGCGACACCTCGGGCTGCCTTCTGCTCGCGCGCAATCCCAAGGCGCACGGCCGCTTCACGCGCGCCTTCGAAGGCCGCGAGGTCGAAAAGCAATATCTCGCGATTGTCGACGGCGTGCCCGAAGGGGACAGCGGCACGATCGACCTGCCGCTGTCGAAGGTTTCGACCCCCGAAGAGGGCTGGCGCATGGTCGGCGATCCGAAAGGCAAGCCGTCGGTTTCGCATTGGGAAAAGTTGGCGGTCGTCGGCGATCGCGCGCTGCTCCGTTTCCGCCCCGAAACCGGCCGCACGCACCAACTGCGCGTCCACGCGCTCGAGGGACTCGGCTTTCCGCTCGTCGGCGATCCCGTCTACGGCCGTGGCGGCACCAAAACGCGCACCCTGCTCCATGCCGAACGGCTGGTCGTAAAACGTGACGTCAAGCCGCCAATAATTGCCGAGGCGCCTTTTCCCGACAGCTTCGTCGCGCTGGGCTTTGCGGCGCCGGAGGGAGCGGAGCCGACGCGTGGCTGATATCCCCGAAAATGCGATCAGCGAGAAGTTCCTCGCGGGGTCGGGTCCGGGGGGCCAGAATGTCAACAAGGTCGCGACCGCATGCCAGCTGCGCGTCGACGTGTTCGCACTGGGGCTCGCCCCCGATGCCTATCGGCGGCTCAAGGTGCTGGCGGGAAGCAGGATGACGGCGGCGGGCGAACTCGTCATCCTCGCGCGCAGTTTCCGCACACAGGAAGCCAATCGTACCGACGCGCGTGCGCGGCTGAACGAACTGGTCGACGCCGCGCTCGTCCGCCCCGAACGGCGGATCAAGACCAAGCCCAGCAAGGCGGCCAAGGCAAAGCGTGTCGATACCAAGAAGGCGCGTAGCAACGTCAAGGCCGGGCGCGGCCGCGTGCGCGTCGATTAGGCATGCAGCTCTACCGGCTCGATGCCACCGCCACGCAGATTTCGGGCGTTTTCGGCGTCGATGCGGGCGACGACCCCTGGACCGGCGACTATGTGACGCCCGGCCGTCCCGCGCCGGTGATCGCGCCCGACAGCCGCGGCGGACCGCGCCGTTACCTGCGCCCGAAACTGTGGGGCGTCCCGCCACCGCCGCAGGGCACGCAGCCCGTCGCGACGGTTCGCAACCTGTCGAGCCCCTTCTGGATCGGCACGCTGCGCCATCCCGAGCTTCGCTGCCTGATCCCCGCGACCAGCTTTGCCCTGTGGTCGGGTCCGGCGGGCGCGAAACGCCAGCGCTGGGCATCGGTTTCGGGCCGTCCGATCTTCGCTTTTGCCGGCATCCAGCGCCAGAATGAGGATTGGCCGGGCTTCGCGGTGCTGACGACCGACCCGAACGGCCTGCTCGAGCGCCTCGCCCCCGGCGCGATGCCGCTGATCCTGCATGCCGAGGATCATGAGCGCTGGCTGACCGCCGAATGGCGCGACGCGGTGCAACTCGTCACGCCCTTCCCCAGCCATTTGATGACGGTCGGCGACCGGCCGCCAGTATAGGCGAATTTCACTATATTTCTTCACTTTGAGGTAACCAACGGCGGCGTAAGACGGAGCGAATCAAGAGTACGCTGGGACCAAAGCAGTGTTGGGAAATCGCACCATCGAAGCCAGTCAGGCGCCCGCGTCGGCCCGCCGTGCCGAACGCACGTCGATCGACGGCCGCGCCCGTTTTCGCGAAGCCGGATCCAATCCGTTCGACGCCGAACTGTTCGACCTGTCCGCGAACGGCTTTCGCATGTTCACCTTTTCGCGCCAGGCGATCGGCAAGCATATCTGGGTGAACCTGCCCGGGCTGCAACCGGTGGAAGCCGTGGTGCGCCGGCAGGACGGCAATAATTACGGCTGCGAATTCATCAGTCCGCTGCACCCGTCGGTCGCCGACCATCTGAAGGCGAAGCTGGCGAAATAATCGCCCGCACCGCGCGCCGGTTCAGCTTGCGGGCTTTTCCGATTTTTTCAGGATATGCTTCCATTCGGCGGGCGTGACGCGCCCGACCGACAGCCGCGACTGGCGGATCAGGTCCATGTCGGCGAGCGCCGGATCGGCCTTGATCGCCGCGAGCGTCACCGGATGCTTCAGCGCGCGCACCGGCGCGACGCGCACAATGACCCAGGGCGATCCCTGTTCCGCGGTCGGGTCGGGTGAGGCGGTTTCGGTGATCGTCATGATCCCCACGCATTCCTTGCCGATATTGCTGTGATAGAAGAGCGCCTCGTCGCCGACCTTCATCGCCATCAGGTTCAGCTTCGCGGTGTGATTGCGCACCCCGTCCCACATCCCCGTGCCTTCACGCACAAGCTGGTCCCACGCATAGGCGTCGGGTTCGGATTTCATCAGCCAATATTGCTTTGCCATGGCGGCGGGCTTAGCCGAGCGGCGCGCGGGACGAAACCGCCTTTTTCCCTTTAACCGCAGCCGCGCAGCGCCTAAATCGCGACTCATGACGCGCCCATGGGCGCCGCCCCTTATCAGATGGACTATCCCGCATGACTGCTGCCGTTCCCGTCATTTCCATGTCGCTTCCCGCCGACCAGTTCGCGAAGGATTTCGGGGCGTCGTTCGAACGCTTCGGCTTCGCGATGATCACCGACCATGGCATCGACGCCGCGCTGATCGACGAGGCCTGGGACAAGGCGAAGGCTTTCTTCGCGCTGCCCGAGCAAACCAAGCGCGCCTATCATATCGCGGGCGGCGGCGGCGCGCGCGGCTATACGCCGTTCGGTACCGAGATCGCCAAGGGCGCGAAGGAAGTGGACCTCAAGGAATTCTGGCACGTCGGCCGCGACCTGCCCGAAGGCCACCGCCTCGCGGCGCAGCAGCCGAACAATGTCTGGCCGAAGGAAGTCGAGGGCTTCCGCACCGCCTATGACAAGCTCTTCGCCGAATTCGACCGCGTCGGCGGCCGCCTGCTGTCGGGCATCGCGCGCTACCTCGGCCTCGCGCCCGATTTCTTCGACGACACCGTCGCCGACGGCAACAGCGTGATGCGCCTGCTCCACTATCCGCCCGTCGAGGCGCCTGCCAAGGGTATCCGCGCCGAAGCGCATGAGGATATCAACACGATCACCCTGCTGCTCGGTGCCGAAGAGGCGGGGCTCGAAATCCTCGACAAGGACGGAAGCTGGCTCCCCGTCTCGCCGCCGCCGGGCGCAATGGCGGTCAATGTCGGCGACATGCTGCAGCGGCTGACCAACAACAAGCTGCCCTCGACCACCCACCGCGTGCGCAATCCCGATGCGGGCCGCGCCAGCGTCGCGCGTTACTCGATGCCCTTCTTCCTGCACTTCCGGTCGGACTATCCGATCGAGACGCTGGAAAGCTGCGTCGATGCGTCGCACCCGAACCTCTACCCGACGCCGATCACTGCGGACGAATATCTGCAACAGCGGCTGCGCGAGATCGGGCTGAAGAAATAAGCGAACGGCGTCAGGGCAGCGGCGCGAAGCGGTTGTTCCGCTCGCGCCATAGCCGGAGCAGCTTTGCCCCGTCGCTGCCCTGATAGGGAAGCAGGTTGCCGAGCGCCGATACAAAGGCGACGACCATCAGCATGGACGCCAGCGCGGCCGCTCCGCGCTGTCGCTCGGCGGCAGAAAGCCGGGCGGCGAGACGTTCATGATCTTCCACCGAGGGCAGGTCGCTTCGGATATCCACCGCATCTTCGGGCGCGCCGTCATAGGCGATGATCGCGGCGACCGACGGGGGTGATGCCGACGTCGACGGGGTCAACCAGATCGCAGCCGTCAGCGCGATCAGGGCGAGGCCCGCGTCCGCAAGCGGCCCCGCCGCAACGACGATCCCGCGTTGCCGCCGCGTCCAGTTCCCCGGAGGCGGACGATAGGCGACATATCCCGCCAGATCGCCTCCCTTCGGGAGCGCTTTCAGGGCGAAGCGCCGCAATGATGGCGCATAGGTCAGGCCAAGGACCGATATTTCGATCACCGTGCCGCGCTGTCGCCATACCGCCAGCGCATGACCGAGTTCGTGCACCGTCGTCACCAGAAAGGAGAGGCCGAGACAGGCAAGCAGGACAGCATAACCCTCCCACGACGGCGGCGCATATTCATGCAAGCCGGCGATCAGCATCAGCGTGAGGACGAGGCGCAAAAGGGACAGTCCGAATGCGGCCATCCTTACCGCTCTGCCCAATAATCGAACACCGCCTGCTGTTGCTCGCGAATGAAGCGCGCCGCCGCCGCGCCCTCCCACGGGCCGTCATAGCCCAGCAGCAGCGCCGTTCCGCCGACCCACCAGCCCTGCCCCGGCAGCCGGTCGCTCTCGCGCACCACCAGCACCGCCATGTCGGGTTCGCCGTCCAGTGCGCAGAGGCGATCGACCTCCTCGAGCGTCCGGCACACCGCGCGCATCTTGGGCCGGGTGAAACGAAAGCCGAGGTCGCCGAGCAGTTCGGAGTAACTCACGCTGCGCCCCTCGCGCGCCGCGGCGGTCAGGATCGCGCGGATGCGCGGCGCGTCGCCCAGCGCCGACACATCGGCCGGGCGTTCCTCGCCGCCGAGGCCGCCGTCTAACGCGCCTTTGGCGGCCAAGGGATGAAGCCGGAGGTTCGCGCGACATAGGCGGCATAATCGGGCCGCGTCTTGTGCAACCCCTTTTCGAGCAGCGCCTTGCCCGACCATCGGGTAAGGGTGAAGGTCAGGAAGACCGGCCCGATCAGGCTTGCCAGCGCGGGTGCCCAGCCAAGGTCAAGGACCACGAGCCAGATGCCCCACCACGCCAGCGCGTCACCGAAATAATTGGGGTGGCGCGTGTAGCGCCACAGGCCGGTGTCGAGCACCTTGCCCTTGTTCGCGGGATTTTTGCGAAAGGCGTCGAGTTGCGCATCGCCGACGGTT
>JAFAED010000073.1 GCA_023424275.1 Pseudomonadota bacterium
CCGAAAATCCGGAAGCCGTTGCCGTACCCGCCGTAAAAAAGGCGGTTTCGGCGGATTCGACTGTCAAAAAGGGCGAATAGCCCGGCGCGCTAACGAAGCCCGAGGCTCTTGTGCGCCTGGAGCGACAGGCGCCAGCGCGGATCGGCCATCACCAGATCGATGCACGCCTGCACATTGGCGGCTGCGTTCGGATCGTCGAGCGGCTGGACGAGCAGATGTTCGAAATCGAGCGCGGCAAGCCGCGCGACGTCGCTGCCCGGCTGCGGCCAGACGAGTTTCAGTTCGTCGCCGCTCGTCTGCACGAGTTCGCTACCCGCCTTGGGGCTCACACAGATCCAGTCGATACTGCGCGGAATCGCGAAGGTACCGTTGCTTTCGATCGCGATCGTGAAGCCGCGTTCGTGCAGCGCCTCGATCAGCGCCGCATCGACTTGCAGCATCGGCTCGCCGCCGGTCAGAACGACATAACGGTCTTGGCGGCCTTCGCCCCAGCTTTCGGCGATGACGTCGGCAAGCGCCGCCGCGGTCTTGTACTTCCCCCCCGAAGTGCCGTCGGTGCCGACGAAATCGGTGTCGCAGAACTGGCAGATCGCCTTTGCGCGGTCCTTCTCGCGTCCCGTCCACAAATTGCAGCCGGCAAAGCGGCAGAAGACGGCGCGGCGCCCTGCCTGCGCGCCCTCCCCCTGCAAGGTCAGGAAAATCTCTTTGACGGCGTAGGTCATTTACGGGGGGGCATCAGGCGTAGCGCGTCGGGTCGGCGAGTCCCGCGTCGGCGAAACCCTTGCTGCGCAGGCGGCAACTGTCGCACGAGCCGCAATGCAGTCCTGCGGGCGTCGGATCGTAGCAGGACCAGCTCATCCCCGCGTCCATTCCGAGCCGCGCCGCCTCGGCGGCGATATCGGCCTTGGTCATATGCTGAAGCGGCGCGTGAATGCGAAACTCGACGCCCTTGTCGCCGTCGCGCGTCGCAAGCCGCGCCAGATCCTCGAACCCGGCGATGAACTCGGGACGGCAATCGGGGTAGCCCGAATAATCGAGCGCATTCACCCCGATGACGATGTCCTGCGCCTGGCGCGCCTCGGCAAGACCGAGGGTCAGCGACAGAAAGATCAGGTTGCGCGCGGGGACATAGGTCACCGGGACATCGGTGCCCACACCATCCTTGGGCACGTCGATATCGTCGGTCAGCGCCGAACCGCCGAAGCGGCGAAGGTCGAGCGGCAGCACGATATGTTCGGACGCGCCCACATAGTCGGCAATACGCGCGGCCGACTCCAACTCGACGCGGTGGCGTTGATTATAGTCGATCGTCAATGCGACGATGCGCGCGCCCGCTTCGCGTGCGAGGCCCGCGCATACCATCGAGTCGAGCCCGCCCGACAAAAGGACGATCAGGGTTTTTCCGGAAACTTGCTGCATCGGCGCCAGATAGGCCCGAGGCGCAGGGGGTGCAAGGGTTCGCGCCGAACCAAAAGAAACGGGCCGCGAGGCGATCGCCGCACGGCCCAGTTCGGCATGAAAGCCGTTAGGGAGAAGACACACAACGTATGTCTTGCTCTCCTTTTAGCGTCGCATGGTTAATATTCGGTAAGCGCGTCGATGTTCAGCAAGCACCTGCCCGTCGAGCCTCAATCGCCTGCGAGAAGGGCTTGCCGTCGGCGATGCCCTGCGTTTCGATCTGGACGAGCCGGTTCGTTTCGCTGCGAATGCTCGTGCGGCCGTGCCCGGCACCGGGGCAGGTGTAATGGACCGTCACCGATCCCGGCGTATCTTCGATGATATAGCGCGAGCAGGTCGCACGCGGATGATGAATCTGGATCATCCGCCGCGCATCGCCGACGCAAATCGTTTGCAGCACCGCGGTCTGACCGCGTTCGCGAAGCTGCCAGCTGCCTTTTTCAAGCCGGTCGAGCATCGACAGCGTCGGCGCCTGCGCCGGAACCGCAGTCGCACCCGCCACCAGCGCGCACGTCGTCAAAGACAATCGTAACAAGGGAGAGAAGATCGCCATTTCCACCTATCCATTGGCTGCCCGCATGCGGACTGAATTGCGACCCCGTTATCAGGGAGGTAGCAAGCCGGGAGCGGAATTTCAACCGACGGGCGCTGAATTGCCTCGCTTCATCGCCATCGCAGGTCAGCGATCAGCCGAGATTTCTTCCAGCGGAATCGGAAAAATGCGCGAGCAAAAAGCACAGTCGACAACGATATTACCCGCATCGTCCGCCATCTCGGCGCGCTCGGCGTCGGGGAACTGGGCAAGCACACCGGCGAAATAGGCGGTGCTGCAACGACAGCCGCGCGATACGGCAACGCCGGGTTCGACGCGCACTTCGTCTTCGTGAAACAGCCGCCATGCCAGCGTTTCGAGCGAGGTCGCCGGGTCGGTCAGTTCCTCGTCCTTCAGCGTCATCGCGATCGTACGCGCATGATCCCATTCGGGATTGTCGTGCCGGACGTGAAGCCGGTCACGCCCGACTTCGCCCTCTGGAAGATGCTGGAGCAACAATCCGCCCGCAAGACAGCCTGCTTCGGGATCATGGCGTGCGGACAGCTTGATCAGGCTCGAAATCTGTTCCGACTGCTCGAAATAATGCTCGGCCGCCTCGC
This sequence comes from Pseudomonadota bacterium, assembly GCA_023424275.1. Taxonomy (GTDB): domain Bacteria; phylum Pseudomonadota; class Alphaproteobacteria; order Sphingomonadales; family Sphingomonadaceae; genus Sphingopyxis. The sequence goes on from JAFAED010000073.1 coordinate 2,611, forward strand.
CGATCGAGGTTCCTTCGAGCGGAACGATGCCCTGATAGCGTTCGCCGGTCGTCGCCTGGTCAAAGGTAATCGCAAGGAAGCCTTCGCCGAACAGCGCGAACAAGGTCGGATCGGACCCGACCTCGGCGAGCCGTTCGGCATCGAATTTGAGGTAACCGCGCAGTTCGCCGCCGCGATAGTCGCAGACAAGCAGCTCGACAGGCCCGCCGCCGGTCTGCGCCTGCAGCGTCATCTGCCCATTCTCGTCCTTCAGCGTCGAACCGAGCAGCACGGTAAGGACCAGCGCTTCCGCCAGCAGCTTTTCGGCCACCGGCGGATAATTGTGCGCGGCGACGATCGTCCGAAGCGTCGGCCCCAATCGTACCAGCCGCCCACGCACATGGCGGTCGGCGATGGTGAACAGCAGGGGCTGGTCGAACCAGGTTTCGATGATGTCACTCACGTCTATGAACTCACAATTTTCCGGCTGCCCAAAGCAGGATCGATTTTTGCGCATGGACACGGTTTTCGGCCTCGTCCCACACGCGCGACTGCGGGCCGTCCATCACGGCATCGACCACCTCGTCGCCGCGATGCGCGGGCAGGCAATGGAGGAAGATCGCGTCGCTCTTCGCGCCCGTCATCAGCCGTTCGTCGACCTGATAGGGTGCCATCGCCGCGATCTTGTTGTGCGCATGATCCTGTCCCATCGACACCCAGGTGTCGGTGACCACCAGATCGGCGCCCGCCACGGCTTCGCGTGCGTCGCGCACGATATCGATGCGGGCGCCTTGTGCACGTGCCGCTTCGACGAAGCCCGCGTCGGGCTCATAGCCCTGCGGCACCCCGGCGCGTATATTGAAGCCGAAGAGTCCGGCAGCCTCGATCAACGAGCCCAGCACATTATTGCCGTCGCCGAGCCATGCAAGTTCGAGCCCCGGTAGCGCCTTGCCGCTTTCGACGACCGTCAGCAAGTCGGCGACGATCTGGCACGGGTGCGACAGGTCGGTCAGGCCGTTGATGACGGGGACGCTCGCATATTCGGCCAGCTCCTCGACCTTCGCATGGTCGTCGGTGCGGATCATGATCGCATCGGCATAGCGCGACAGGACGCGCGCGGTGTCGGCGATCGTCTCGCCGCGGCCGAGCTGCGTCACGCCTGCGTCCATGATCATCGACGTGCCGCCAAGCTGGCGGATCGCAATGTCGAACGAGGCGCGGGTGCGCGTCGAATTCTTCTCGAACACCATCGCCAGGACATGCCCCGCGAGCGGCGCGTCGGCGTCGACCTTGCCCTTCGGCCAGCCCGCGCGCGCCGCCTTGCGATCGATCGCGTCGGCGAGCATCGCGGCGACCGCGTCCCCGCCCGCGTCGGACAGGTTCAGGAAGTGCCGCATCATCCTTCAGGCGGCGTATAGCTCGCCGCGCCTGCCGACAATTTCTCGATGAATTCGGCGATATGGCTGTCGTCGATGTTGAGCGGCGGCAGCACGCGGACGACATTTTCGCCCGCCGCAACGGTCAGCAACCCGTGATTGTCACGCAGATGCGCGACGAAGGCGCGGCTGTCTGAATTGAGCTTGAGCCCGAGCATCAGGCCGACGCCGCGGACGCTGTCGAACAGCTGGTCATGGTTCGGGATGAGCTGTTCGAGCGCGCCGCGCAGGCGCTCGCCGGTCGCCTTGACCGACTCGAGGAAGCCGTCTTCGAGCACCACGTCGAGCACCGCCTGACCCGCGGCGCAGGCGAGCGGGTTGCCGCCATAGGTCGAACCATGCGTGCCGATGACCATGCCGCGCGCAGCCTTTTCGGTAGCAAGGCACGCGCCCATCGGGAAGCCGCCGCCGATGCCCTTGGCGCTCGCCATGATGTCGGGGGTGACGCCGAAATGTTCATAGGCGTAGAGATGGCCGGTGCGCGCAACGCCGCACTGGACTTCGTCGAACACGAGCATCAGGTCGCGCTTGTCGCAGATATCGCGCAGCGCCTGCAGGAAGGGCTGCGATGCGGGGCGGATGCCGCCCTCGCCCTGGATCGGCTCAACGAGGAAGCCCGCCGTATTGTCATCGACCAGGTCAAGCGCGGCGTTGATGTCATCGAACGGTGCATAGGCAAAGCCCGGCAGCAGCGGGTCGAAACCCTTGCGCAGCTTTTCCTGATTGGTTGCCGAGATCGTGCCGAGGGTGCGGCCGTGGAAGGCGTTGTTGAACGTGATCAGTGTATGTTTTTCGGCATTGCCCGCGCTCGAATGATAGGCGCGCGCGGTCTTGATCGAACATTCGACCGCCTCGGCGCCCGAGTTGGTCAGGAACACCGTGTCGGCGAAGGTGTTCTCAACGAGACGCGCGGCATAGGCCTCGCCCTGCGGGCTGCCATAGAGGTTCGACACATGCATCAGCGTCGCGGCCTGATCCTGGATCGCCTTCGTCAGGTGCGGGTGGCCGTGGCCGAGCAGGTTGACCGCGATGCCGCTTGCGAAGTCGAGATAGCGTTCGCCTCGCTCACCGATCAGATAGGCGCCCTCGCCGCGAACCGGACGCACACCGCACCGGGGGTATACGGGCATCAGCGGCGTGATCGTCATGGCAGGCACCTTTCAGTCAAAAGTAAAAAGGCGACCCCAAAACGGGCCGCCCTTGGTCGGGCCGCCCCTATACTGCCGCAGCCGGAGCCGCGTCAACACGGGGCGCCATGTTGCAACCATGACCGACCCGCCGCGTTCGCCCGCATGATGATCCGCGCCTTCCCCCTGCTGCTTTGCCTGTTGACTCTGACCGGCTGCGGCGCGTTGCCGCGCGATGCGTCGGGAACATCCGAACGGATCGCACGCGACGGCGCGATGCGCGTCGCCGTCGCCCCCGGAACGCCCGATGCCGCCGCCGCGCTGTCGCTGCTTCGCGTTTATGCCCGGCAGCATGGCGCGCGGCTGACGATCGTGCGGGTTCATGGCGAACATGCGCCGCATTGGCTGGAGGAGGGCAAGGTCGATGTGCTCGTCGGCCATTTCGCCAAGGCCTCCCCATGGATGGCCGATATTTCGCTGTCGAAGGCGGTCGGGCGCCGCGAGCCCGACGACAGCAAGCAGCCGGTCCTGCGTATCGCGCGGCGGAATGGCGAGAACGCCCTGATCCTCGCGACCGACCGCGCCGTTGCGGCGACGACGAAATGAGTCTCCATAGCGGCATTCCGCGCACAATTGCCGCCGACGTCCGTCGCGGCGAGCGGCTCGAATATTGGACGCTCGGCTGGATGGCGAGCGTCGTCCTCGTCATGTGGCTCGTGATGGGCGCAAGCCAGGCGATGAAGGCGGCGGTGATCGAAGACTTTCTGAGCCTTGTCCCCGCGATCGTCTTCCTGCTCTCGGTCCGCTGGGAACGCCGCCGTCCGAACGCCCGCTTTCCCTTCGGCTATCGCCGCGCGAACAGCCTCGCCTTCCTTGTCGCCGCGACCGCCCTGCTCTCAGTCGGCGGCTTCCTCGCTTATGAGAGCGTGTCGACGCTGATCCGGCAAGAGCATCCGACCGTCGGCGGGATCACGCTGTTCGGCGAGACGATCTGGCTTGGCTGGCTGATGCTCGCGGCGCTCGCCTATTCGGTCGTTCCGCCGATCATCCTCGGG
>JAFAED010000235.1 GCA_023424275.1 Pseudomonadota bacterium
CAAACCTCGGGCAATTCTTCGACAATTATGATGCGGCGCAATTGTCGCTGTCCCCCGAAACCAAGGCGCGCCGCGGGATTCGCGATGGCGATTACGGCAAGTGGAACGATGTGTCGGACGAGACCGCGGTCGCGAGCCACAAGCTGCAACAGGCGACCGCCGCCGCGATGCGCGGAAGCTATGATCCCGCAAAACTGACCGCCGACGAAGCGCTGTCGTTCGAGCTGTTCAACACGCAGGCGGCGCGCGCCGAACGCCTGTTCCCGTTCCGCGACCATGGCTATATCTTCGACCAGATGAACGGCGCGCAGAGCCAGATGCCCGCCTTCCTGATCAACATCCACCGGGTCGCGAACGTCGCCGAGGCCGAAGCCTATATCGAGCGCATGCGCGGGCTCGGCCCCGTCCTCGACGCGCTATCCGCCCAGTCCGCGGAGCGCGCGAGCGCAGGCATCCAGCCGCCGAAGTGGGTCTATCCCTATCTGATCTCCGACATCGGCAATCTTCAGGGGCCCGACAATGCCGTGGTCGAGGATATCGTCGCGAAGGTCGGCAAGCTCGACGTCGATGCGGCCGAAAAGGCGCGGCTGATCGCGGCCGCGAAAGCCGCCTGGGCCGAGAGCGCCGGCCCCGCCTATGGCCGCCTGCTCGCCGAAATGAAGCGCCAGCAGGCGAGCGCGCCGACGCAGGACGGCATCTGGCGCCTGCCCGACGGCAAGGCCTATTATGAGGCTTTGCTCGCCAATTACACGACGACCGACATGACCGCAGCCCAGATCCACGACCTCGGCCTCGCCGAAGTCGCGCGCATCCATGGCGAGATGAAGGCGATCATGGCAAAGGTCGGCTTCAAGGGCACGCTCCAGCAATTTTTCGCGCATCTGCGCACCAGCCCGCAATATTATTACACCACTCGCGCCGCCTATCTCGCCGACGTCGATGCGAAGGTGAAGGCGATGGAGGCGCGCCTGCCCGCCTTCTTCAACACGCTGCCCAAGGCGCATCTGCAAGTGAAGGCGGTCGAGGCATTCCGCGAGAAATCGGCGGGCAAGGCCTTTTATTCCTCGCCCTCCCCCGACGGGTCGCGCCCCGGCATCTATTATGTGAATCTCTACGACCTCAGGGACATGTCGAAGACCGAGCTCGAAGCGCTCGCCTATCATGAGGGGGTTCCGGGGCATCATCTGCAGCGCGCGGTGCAGACCGAACTCACCGGCCTGCCGCCCTTCCGCCGCTTCGGCGGCTTCACCGCCTACACCGAGGGCTGGGGCCTCTATACCGAGGAACTCGGCAAGGACATGGGCTTCTATACCGATCCCTACAGCGATTTCGGCCGGCTCGGCATGGAACTGTGGCGCGCGTGCCGCCTCGTCGTCGACACGGGCATCCATGACAAGCGCTGGACCCGCGAACAGGCGATCCAGTATCTCAAGGACAATACGCCGAACCCCGACGGCGACATCGAAAAGGCGATCGAGCGCTATATCGTCTATCCGGGACAGGCGACCGCCTACCTCATCGGCAAGCTCAAGATCATGGAACTGCGCGGCCGCGCGCAGGCCGCGCTCGGCGAAAAATTCGATTTCCGCAGCTTCCACGACGTCGTGCTCGAAACGGGTCCGGTGCCGCTCGACATATTGGAACGCCGCGTCGACGCGTGGATCGCCGCGCAAAAGGGTTAAGCCGGTTGACGATTACGGCTTGACGCACGCCGCCGAAAGGCAAATGACGGACCCATAAGAAGGCAGCCGCAAAAGGCTGTTGGGGTCTGGGTCTCATGTCGCAAACATCTTCCTCGCCCATGGGCGTGGACGGCAATGCGCCGTTCGAACTGCACTATTTCCCGCCCGATCCCGATCTGGCGGAGATGGTGTCGAGTTTCTATTTCGCGCGACTCAACATGCCGCGTTTCGACGAATATGAGCGCGCCGACCGCCCGCAATTCCGTTTCGTGACCAACGCGGACGGCGAATATCTGTTCGAGGACGGCCATCGTTCGACCGTCTGCCGCGCCAACATCATCGGCCCGACAAGTGCGCGCGTCCGCGCGATCAGCAACTGCCCGGCGCAACTGTTCGGGTTCGGCATGCTGCCCGCCGGCTGGGCGGCGCTGATGGGCGACGAGGCCGACAAGTTGACCGACCGCGCGATGGACGCCGCCGACCTGTTCGGCCCATGGATCAACGAAGTTGCGACCGCGCTGGAAAAGGCCGCCAGCGTCGAGGAAAAGCTGGTCATCGGCAATAATTTCGCACGCGAGGTGCTAAAGCGGAACGAAGCCGCACCGATGTGGTTCATCCGCACCGTCGACGGATGGCTGACCGAATCGCCGTCGCCGCAGGTTCCCGAACTGGTCGAGGCGACGGGCATGTCGATCCGCTCGGTCGAGCGCATGACCAAACATTATTACGGCCTGTCGCCCCGCATGCTCGCGCGCAAATATCGCGCGGTGCGCGCCGCCTCGGCGCTGGCGCGCGGCGAAGGACTCGATGCGGCACAGCTTGGCGACGCCTTTTACGACCAGTCGCACCTGATCCGCGAGATCAAGCGCTTTGCCGGCGCCACCCCCGGTCAGCTCGGCAAGCCGACAAGCTATACCGAGGCGACAACCAAGGGCCGCAAAC
>JAFAED010000270.1 GCA_023424275.1 Pseudomonadota bacterium
GGGCTTGACCGCATCCATCGTGAGTTGGCTGATGTTCAGCTTCAAAAGCTGCCATTTCGCGAGGCTGCCGTCGTCGAGCGGGTTCGCCTCATATTTCGCCTTGGCGAGATTGCGGTCGTTGAACTCGCCCTCGTCGGCGATGATCAGCCCGCCGGGTTTCAGCTGTGGGACATTGGTCTTGAGCGCCGCGGGGTTCATCGCGACCAGTACGTCGGGCGCGTCGCCCGCGGTCTCGATCGCCGACGATCCGAAATTGATCTGAAAGGCCGAGACACCGAAGAGCGTGCCTTGCGGTGCACGAATTTCAGCCGGGAAATCGGGGAAAGTCGCGAAGTCGTTACCCGCCAGCGCCGACGACAAAGTAAACTGACCGCCGGTCAGCTGCATCCCGTCGCCGCTATCGCCAGCAAATCGAACCACCACTGCATCCGAAAGGGGGGACTGCCGTTTGTCGGCCTGGTCCACTACCGCTGTCGCCATCGTCTCTTCTGCCTCAATTTTGCGAACCTCTGACATCGGCCTAGGCCCCTGCGCGCCAAGCCGCAATTGAGAAAAAATTGTGCGCCGCAAAGGGTCGGGCGCAGGTGGGTTTCATTTCGGGATTGAATTTGCCCCGCCGATCCCGAATAGCATGGACAAATAACGATCAGGGAGAGACGCAAATGACCGACGGCACCACCCATTTCACGCGCCCCGATGTGGCGGCCTTTCTCGCCTTCCTGAACGCGCAGGAAGGGCCGAAGATGGAAGAGATGCCGCCGGAGGGCGCACGCGAGATGTTCCGGGTGATGGGCCAGCTTGCGGATGTGCCGCGCGGTGAGATCGCGAAGGTCGAAGACCGGACGATCCCGGGGCCTGCGGGCGACATTGCCATTCGTATCTATGACAATCGCCCGGACCGCGAGCAGGGCCCGGTCATGGTCTTTTATCACGGCGGCGGCTGGGTGATCGGCGACCTCGACACGCATGATCCCTATTGCGCCGAGGCAGCGCGGCTGCTCGACATGCCGGTGATCGCGGTAGACTATCGCCTTGCGCCCGAACACCCCTTCCCCGCCGCGCCGATCGACTGCGAAGCCGCGACGCGCTGGGTCGCCGACAATATCCCCTGCACCGGGCTTGTGCTTTCGGGCGAAAGCGCGGGTGGCAATCTGACCATCGCGACCGCGCTCGCGCTGCGCGACAAACCGGCGTCGAAGCCCGTCATCGCGATCCATCCCATCTATCCCGCGGTGACGACGCACGACGATTGGCAGAGCTATCGCGATTTCGGCGAGGGGCATCTGCTGACCCAGGACAGCATGACCTGGTTCGGCAATCATTATGCTGCCGATCCCGGCGATTATCGCGCCTCACCGCTCGATTTTCCCGCCGAGGGCTTGCCGCCGACGCTGCTGATCACCGCCGGCCTCGACCCGCTGCGCGACCAGGGGCGCGCCTACGCTGCCAAGCTGATCGAGGCCGGCGTGCCCACCACCTATCGCGAGGCGGCGGGCACAATCCATGGCTATATCAACCTGTCGCAGGGCATCCCAAGCGCGAAGGACGATATTCGCGGTGCATTGACCGTCTTGAAGGCGATCGTCGCCGAAGCTAACGGGGCCGCATGATCGATCATCGCTCTCTTCCTTACCGCCCCTGCGCAGGCGTCATGCTTGCCAACCGTGACGGCCGCATCTTCGTCGGTCAGCGGCTCGATACGTCGAGCGAGGCCTGGCAGATGCCGCAGGGCGGGATCGACGATGGCGAAGACGCCGAGCAAGCGGCGATCCGCGAGCTGGGCGAGGAAACCGGCGTGCATGGCGGGCTGGTGGAGATTATCGCGCGGAGCCGCGAGGAATATTTCTATGACCTGCCCGACCATCTGATCGGGAAGATGTGGGGCGGCAAATATCGCGGCCAGCGCCAACACTGGTTCCTGATGCGCTTCATGGGGGAGGACAGCGATGTCGACATCCACACGAAGCATCAGGAATTCCGCGCGTGGAAATGGGCCGAATTGGGCGAGATCGAGAAACTGATCGTCCCGTTCAAGCGCGCGCTTTATCGCGGGCTGGTCGACGAATTCGGGCCGCTCGTCTGATCCCCGAGCATCAGCGCGGCGCGGAAAACGTCGGCAAACATTTCCGCCGTCAGCCGCCCGGTATTCGTGTTGTAGCGCGAGCAATGATAGCTATCGATCAGATATCGTCCGTCGGGCAGCGCATGTACCGCGCCATGGGCAAAGCGAAAGGCCGCGAGGCGCACGCCGGCGGCCCTTAGCGTGGCATCGTGCGCGATCTTGCCGAGCGCGATGATCACGCGGACGTTCGGCAAGGCTGCGAGTTGTGTTTCGAAAAACGGCCGGCAGTTTGCGATTTCGGTGTGCGTCGGTTTGTTCTGCGGCGGCAGGCATTTAACGCTGTTGACGATGATCGCGCCGTCGAGCGTCAGGCCATCGTCGATGCGCGCGTCGTAATATCCACGGCTCAGGCCGAACTCGGCCAGCGTTGCGAACAACAGATCGCCGGCATAGTCGCCGGTAAATGGCCGCCCGGTGCGGTTCGCGCCGTGCTTGCCCGGTGCCAGCCCGGCGAATGCCAGCCAGGCATTGCGATCGCCGAACGCATAAACCGGCGCGTTCCACCAATCGGGATGTTCGGCCTGACATTCGCGGCGCAGCGCGACAAGTCGCGGGCAGCGCGGACAATCGCGCGGCGGCTCGGTTCCGGGCAACGGGCTGTCAATTTTCACGCATTTGCGATAGGCGCAGCGCCATGAGCAACGCAATGCCGCTTCCCCTATATGCAATCGGCCTCGGTTCGAACCGGCGCCACGTCCGCTTCGGCGATCCGCGCGCGGTGCTGCTCGCGGCACTTGCCGCGCTGGAGAGCGACGATATCGAGGCGGTTGATGCGAGCCCGATCATCGCCAGCGATCCGATCGGCCCATCGCGCCGCCGCTATGCCAATGCCGTCGCGCTCGTTGCGTCGCCGCTGAGCCCGCCCGAAATGCTGGAACGGTTGCAAGCGATCGAGGCGAGCTTCGGCCGCCGCATGGGTCAGCGCTGGGCCGCTCGCACGCTCGATCTCGACATATTGCTCTGGTCGGGTGGCGCCTGGTCCGACGCCGCGCTGACCATCCCGCACCCGGCGATCGAACAGCGCGCCTTCGTCCTAGGCCCGCTGCGGGCCATTGTTCCTGAATGGCAGCACCCGCTGCACCGCCGCAGCGTCCGCCAACTCGCCGCGCGACTTTCCTATCCGAAGCCGGTTGACCGGGGCGCATCGGCGCACTAGGGCGACGGCTCACTTCGCAACCCCGCCCCGGCGGCATCGCGATGGGCCCTTAGCTCAGTCGGTAGAGCAACTGACTTTTAATCAGTAGGTCGCTGGTTCGAACCCAGCAGGGCTCACCACCTTTCACGATCGATATAGTGGCACTACGCTGCGGGCAGTCCCGCTGCGGACAAGCTCTTGGTAGGATGTCCCTGATAGCATAGGACGTCCCGCACAAGCGAAGCCCCGATGGAGACAGGTCGACCGATGGCAATATTATTGACGGGCGGAGCGGGATATATCGGCAGCCATGTCGCGGCGGCGTTGGCGGCGTCGGGGCATCGGGTCGTATGTTTCGATAATCTGTCGAACAGCGATGAGGCGGTCATGGACCGGCTGGAAGCCATCACCGGCACGGCCGTTCCGTTGGTCAAAGGCGACATCCGCGACCGCGAGGCGCTGCGCGACGCGCTGACCGCGCACAGCGTCGAGGCCGTCATTCATTTCGCGGGCCTCAAGGCGGTCGGCGAATCGGTCGCCGAACCGATGAAATATTACGACAATAATGTTCGCGGCACGCTGACCCTGCTCGAAGCGATGCGCGACTGCGACGTCGGCACGCTGGTCTTTTCGTCGAGCGCGACGGTGTATGGTCAGCCGCAATATCTGCCGCTCGACGAAAACCACCCGACGTCAGCGACCAATCCCTATGGCCGCACGAAATTGATGATCGAGGAAATGTTGGCCGACGTAGCCGCCGCCGATCCCCGGTGGCGCATCGCGATCCTGCGCTATTTCAACCCGGTCGGCGCGCATGATAGCGGGTTGATCGGCGAGAATCCGAACGGGATTCCGAATAATCTGATGCCCTTCATCAGCCGCGTCGCCGCCGGGCGCCTGAACGAACTCTCGGTGTTCGGGAACGATTACGACACCCCCGACGGCACGGGCGTGCGCGACTATATCCATGTCGTCGATCTGGCCGATGGTCATGTCGCCGCACTCGACGCGATCGCCAAGACCGATCGGCCGCTGTCGACCTGGAATCTCGGAACCGGCCAGGGCTATTCGGTGCTTGGCATGGTCGAGGCGTTCGAACGCATAAACGGCGTCTGTGTGCCATATCGCATCGCGCCGCGACGCGACGGCGACGTCGCAAGCTGCTATGCCAGCCCCGAACGCGCCGAGCGCGAACTGGGCTGGAAAGCAAGCCGCGACCTCGATGCCATGTGCGCGTCGAGTTGGCGTTTCGAGCGCATGCTGGCGACGCGCAACGCCAACTAGCCAAGCCAGCCTGCGGTCTGCGCGAGCACCCACAGGCCGATCACCAGGAACAGCCCCGCAGCGACCATCCGGACTTTCGCTAGGTCGATGCGCTTGAGCAGTTCGTTGCCGAGAAAGATCGCCGGAACATTGGCGATCATCATCCCCAGCGTGGTGCCCGCGGTTACCGTCACGACATCATGATATTGTGCGCCGAGCGCGATCGTCGCGACCTGCGTCTTGTCGCCCATCTCGACAAGGAAGAAGGCGACCAGCGTGGTCAGGAAGGCACCGAACCGCGGCTTCGGGGCGTCCTCATCCTCGAACTTGTCGGGGATCAGCGTCCAAGCGGCCATCGCGATGAAGGACGCGCCGATCGCATAGCGGAAAACCGGGCTGTCGAGGAACGCCGCCGCCGATGCGCCCAGCAGTGCGGCCAGCGCGTGATTGGCGAGCGTCGCGACCAATATGCCGAGGATGATCGGTGACGGGCGGTGGAAACGCGTGGCAAGCAAGATTGCGAGCAACTGCGTCTTGTCGCCGATCTCGGCGAGCGCGACGACAGAAGTCGAGGTGAACAGGGCTTCCATGGGTTACTCCGGGGCCGAGCGGCTTCGCGATTCCAATAGACATCATACCCGCCGCCCGGCCCGGACGAAGGTCGATGCCATTGGTCTCGCCCAAGCGGTCTCCCGCTTCCACCGCACCACGACCTCTCGGCCGAGTATGTTGACGCGGTGGCCCGTCCCGACGGACGGCTGGCTACTCCCCAGATGACGTGGGCGCGTTAGCCGGCTTCGCGGCTTCAGGCAAGTCTTTGGATGCCGGCGGCGCGGCCGCATCCGATTTCGCTATGTCGGCGTCCATCGCCTTCGCGCGTGTCTCGATTTCCTTCGCCGCTTTGTCATAGCGGTCCTCGAACCGTGGCTCATCCTTGCATGCCGCAAGCAGCAACAAGGGGAGCAGAAGGGCGGCGCCGCGCATCAATAATCCTTGCGGTAGCGGATGCTGAGGTTCGACTGCCCCGAACCGCCGGCCTGACTGAGCAGCGAAAGTGCTGGAGTGAGACTGATTTCGAGCTGCGTCGCGGTATAGCCGCGGGCATCGGTGATAATCTCGATATAGATATCCTTGGTGATATATTGCCCCGCCGCGAGTGCGGCACCGCGTCCGACGGTGTCGTCGGGGCCAAGGACACGCAGGCGATCGATGCCGGTCGCCGATTGCAACGAACCGAGCGGGCTCAATCCCCCGCCGCTACCGCTGAGCGTGTTCAGCGACGAGGCGAGCTGCACCGCTTGAAGCGGTGACAGCGTCGTAATCGAATCGCCGAACAGGATGCGCGAGACGATTTCGTCCTGCGGCAGCCCGGGGACGCTCGAGAAAGCGATCTGCGGATTGCTCGCCCGCCCCGTCACGCTGACGCTGACCGTCACCGTTTCGATCGTGTCGCTCGCGAGCAGCCGGATCGCGGGATCGAACGCTTCGCCCGTCGGGAAGGTCACCCGGCCCTCCTGAAGCTCGAAGGAACGACCGGCGAAGCCGAGGGTCCCGCGTACCAGTTCGATCTCGCCCGTCACGCGCGGATCCTGCGTCGTGCCGCGCAGGACGATGTCGGCTTTCCATTCGGACTCCAGCCCCATGCCGGTGACATAGATTTCGTCGGGCGCCTTGAGCGCGATGTCGAGGCGAATGAGGTCGAACAGGCTGCCGCCGACCGCGGCGAGCCCGTCGCCGCTGACGCGCGGCCTGCCGACGGGCGGCTTGCGCCTTACGCCCGTCAGGACGGGCACCTGCGCCGCGCCTTCGCGCACGATGCGATACCGCGTTTCCGGCAAGCGCAGACTTCCCGATAGCAGCGCGGTCTGCCCCGCAACCTTTTCGAGCGTCAGGTTCCCGGTGGCTCGCGCTGCGATATTCTCACTCTTGGCGAGGCGTGCATTGTCGAGCGTCGCCGAAATATTCATGGGATAGCCGTCGGCCGAAGCAAGGCTGATATAGCCCTTCGCCTGAACGGTGCCGTCCCCCGCCGTCGCGTTTAATTGCTCGATTTCCAGCCGATTGCCGGTGAAGCGACCGTTCACAACCATGTTCGTAAGCCGCGTGCCATAGGCCTGGTTTTCATAAACCATGTCTTTGCCACGAATGACGCCTTCCAGGCACGGGTCGGACACGCTGCAACTGAAATCGGCGGCGACAGCGATCGGACCCGAAACATGCTGGGTGGCCGGACCGACGAAGGAATAGAGGGTGTCGGCGGGGCCGTTGTAACGAATGCCGCCGCCGAGCGGCGCCGCCATCAGCCGTTCCGTCCAGCTGCCCGCACCGGCGCCGAGGGGGCGCAGCGATGCCTGCATCCGCCCGATGATGCTGCCGCGCTTGCGCATCACCGCGCGCGCTTCGCCGCCATCGCTCAGCAGCTTGCCGGCGAAATTGACGTCGACCGGCTGGCTGACCGACGCGGCCGTCGTGCGGGTGAAGTCGGTGATCGTCAGGCGTGCATCGGCCCGCGGGAAGCTGTCGGCGTTCGTCTGTTCGAAGTCCAGACTACCCGTCGCGCGTCCGCCAAGGCCCATGTCGGGGTAGACCGCGTTCAGGATCGCCATGTTGACCCGCTCAAGCCGGCTCTGGATCATGATGCCGTCGCCAAATCGTCCGGCGATTCGTGCGCTGCTGCCGCGGCCGAGACTGACGTTGGTCGGCAATAGTTCATAGCCGTCCGCGCCGGGAATGATGCGCGCGGGCGACGTCGTACGAAAATTGATGCCCGTTGCGCGGCCCTGCACCGACGCGCGCCAGAGATCGGGCTTCAGATCGGCGTTGGCGGCGACGCGGAAGGGCACGCCGCTGACCCCCTCAACCAGCGCCTGCGCCTTGCCACTTCCGTCGCGATAGTCGATCTTCACACGCCCGACGGCGATGTCATAGTCACGGATGCGCGTTTCGGCGATCTGGATGTCGGCGACGATATGCGGACGGTCATAGAGCGTGACGTCGGCATCGACGATCGCGGAACCCACCGCCAACTGTGCAGGCCCAGGCAGCACGACGTTATTGGCGCGGACGTTGATCGCCGCGGCCTGATATCGTCCCGCCGCGCTGAGGCGGACGAGACCGCCCAGCCCCTGCCCCGATGCATTGAGCTGGCCGACGAACGGCCCGGCGTCGCTTTGCACCAACCGTCCGCTGAACCCGATGCCGGACAGGTCGCCGCGCTCGACATCGATCGTCAGCGGCCCCTTTGCCATCAGCAGCACAACATCGGCCGACAGGGGGCCATAGTCGGTGTCGCCCGTCGCCGCGAGGCGATAGCCGTTGGGCGCGCCGTTGATCCGCGCGACAAGATTGGCGAGGCCAATGCCAAGCCCGGGGCGCTCGGCGGTGACGACGGCACGCGGGTCGCTGATCGTCCCCGCGAGCTGGACGCCAACGGGGCCATAGTCGGTCGAATTGGCGCGCGCGGTGAGCTGGATCTGTCCGTTCGGCGCATAACTTCCCTGCCCGCCGGTTATCCGCATGCGCGGTGCCGTCATTCGCAGATTGGCGAAGCGGATGATCCCGTCTGTGCCATAACGAACATCGCTCGATGCGGTCGCGTTGCCCCCGAGGAAATCACGCACGCCCGAATTGAACAATCTGGTCGAACGCGCGCGAACGCGGCCCACGATCTCGAACCCGCCCCGCGGCGCGGTCTTGAGGTCCGCATCGGTATCGATGTCGAAAATACCGACGCTTTCGATCCGGTAATCGTTGATCCGCCCGTCGATCGCGCCCGTGTAAAAACCCTTGTTCAGATCGGCGATAATGATCGCCTTGGCGTCGATGCGCGGCGAACGCAGTCGCAG
>JAFAED010000437.1 GCA_023424275.1 Pseudomonadota bacterium
GGTCGTGTGCAACATGGTCGGTCCCTTCATCAAATATGGCCCCGAGACGGTCGAGGCGTGCCTTGCCGCCGGCGTCCATTATCTCGACACGACGGGTGAGCAGGACTGGATGATGCTCGCGCAGGAAAAATGGGGCGAGGGCTTTGCGAAAAAGGGCCTGCTCCTCTCGCCGTGCGTGGCGCACATGTACACGACGGGCGAGATCGCGGCGAACATCGCGCTCGAAACCATGCCCGGGCTCGACACGCTCGACATGCTCGTGCTGTGGAAAGGTTTCCCGACCTACGCCTCGGTCCAGACGATCTTCACCATCCTGAAGGCCGACTGGTATTATCTTGAGAATAATCAATATGTTCAGTGGCCGACGTTGACCACGACCGAGTGCCAGGTTCCCGGCCAGCATGCCACCGCGCTCACCCTGCCGTGGGGAGGGACCTCGCATCCCTTGTGGTTCAAGGACGACCCGCGTGTCTCGACGGTCAAGGTCTATGGCGGTGTCTTCGCGCGCGAAGTGATGGATAATGTCGTCAACATGACGAAGATGATCGACACCGACATCAAGCCCTTACCCTTTGAGGAACAGGAGGCCGCGCTGTCGAAGATGGCGGAATCGGTGCAGGGCGACATGCCGCCGCGCGAAAATCCGCGGCTCAACACCAGCATCGATTCGGTCTATGCCTCGGGGCCGCTCGGCCGCGTGCATGTGCTGCTGCACGGAAATTGCAATTACAAGCAGACCGGGCTGATGCAGGCCTGGGCGGCGGCGAACCTGCTGCAACAGGCGCCGCGCCGCACCGGTTTCGCATCGGCGTGCCAGGCGTTCGGGCATCGCGAGATATTCGGCGCGCTGCGCCAGTTCGGGCTGGTGCTGAAACCGATCGTGACGGTTCACGACTGAGGGGAGGGCGGCGATGCGGCTGGTTGACTGGCTGGACAAGGGGGCGTCGCTGGGCCCCGATGCACCGTGCCTGACCATGGACGGCAAAAGCCTGTCCTACGCCGAGGTACAGGCGCTGACGCACCGCGTCGCGCGCGGGCTAAACGGCACCGGGATCACGCCCGGCAAGCATGTCGCGATCCTGTCGGGCAATGATCCCATCGCCTTCGGCTGCGTCTTCGCCATCTCGCGCGCCGCCGCAGTCTGGTGCCCGATCAACCCGCGCAACGAGGCGGCCGAGAACGCCTATGTCCTCGACAATTTCGACTGCGCGGCGCTGTTTTTCCATAGCAAATTTGCCGAGCTGGTCGATGCGCTGCGCAAGGACCTGCCGAAACTCGAGCAGCTCGTCTGCCTCGACGCCGAACAGCCCTTCGCTCCCTCGCTCGACCAGTGGCTGGCGGGTGTCGCCGAAGTCCCGTTCGCGGCGGCGCCCGTCAGCGACCTGGCGATGCTGCCCGGCACCGGCGGCACGACGGGGCACCCCAAGGGTGTGATGCTCACCAACCGCAATCTCGAGGCGATGACCGCGCTGACGCTGATGGGTTATCCGTTCGAGGGACGGCCGGTCTATCTCGCGATGGCGCCACTCACCCATGCGGCAGGCGTGCTCGCCTTCCCGATCATGGCGCATGGCGGCGAGATCGTGATCATGCCCTATCCCGACATCGGCGAATTTCTGGCTTTGGCGTCAAGGCACCGCGCGACGCACGCCTTCCTGCCGCCGACGCTCATCTATATGCTGCTCGATCATCCGGCGCTGCCTGCGACCGACCTGTCGGCCATGCAATGCTTCTGGTACGGTGCAGCGCCGATTTCGGCGGCGCGGCTCGAGGAGGCGATCGACAAGATCGGCCCCGTGATGGCGCAGCTGTTCGGGCAGACCGAGGCGCCGATGATGATATCGATGATGGCGCCCAGGGATCATTTCAACCCCGACGGCACGGTCGCGCGCCACCGCCTGTCGTCGGCGGGGAGGCCCGGCCCGCTCGTCCGCGTCGCGATTGTCGATGCCGAGGGCAGGGAAGTGCCGCAGGGCGAGCGCGGCGAGATCGTCGTGCGCGGCAGCCTCGTCATGGACGGATACTACAAGAATGCGGCGGCGACCGCCGAGGCCACGGTGAACGGTTGGCACCGCACCGGCGACATCGGCTATCTCGACCCCGACAATTTCCTGTTCATCGTCGACCGCGCCAAGGACATGATCATCACCGGCGGCTTCAACGTCTATTCGGCCGAGGTCGAACAAGCGCTGCTCGCTTTGCCTGCGGTGCAGGACGGCGCGGTGTTCGGCCTGCCCGACGATAAATGGGGCGAACGCGTGTGCGCGGTGGTACAGCTGCGGGCAGGGTACAGCGCCGACCCCGACGAGCTGATCGCAGCGGTCAAGGCCGCGATCGGCAGTGTCAAGGCACCGAAGGAGGTCGAAATCTGGGACGATCTGCCGCGGTCGAAAGTGGGGAAGGTGCTGAAGAAGGATATCAGAGCGGCGAAACTGGCCGACTTGTCCTGAGATCGCCTGCTCAATAGCCCCGTCGGCAGCGCACGCCGTCGGATTGCCCGCCGTCTTCGCGCATGATGCAGCTGTGCACCGGATCTCCGGGAGGAACGGGCACGCCCTTGCCGAAAATCAGGGTCACCGAATGCGCCCCGCCCATGCCGGGCGGCATATGCGCAATCGGGCGGTTTACGCGGAACCGGTCCGAGGAAATCGCGGTAATCGCGCCCGACCCGGCGAGTTGGGCGAGGCCCATCTGACTGGGCAGAACCTTGTACCGTTCGACGCGCGCCTTGGATACGACTTGCTGCGGGGTCACGTCCACCAGACCTGCCGGCCAATAGCGTGTCGCCTCGCGCCACAGGGATGCGCCGAAGCCCGCCGGCATTTTCGTTTCGCTGTCATCGGCACGAACGACGCGTCCCGAGGGCAAGGATATGCGCTGCGCCGAATAGCTGCCGAATATCGCATCGGGTTGCCGGTTCAGCGCCGCACGGATGGACGCAGTCGCCTGTCTGGTCGCGGAATTTTCCGTGCTGTGGAAATTGCCGGGGCATCCGGTCGAACCGAATGACACCTTGCTCGACGGGATCCCCGTCACCCCCGCGGCGGCGATGCCGCCGGGGGCCGACTTCGCCGACGAAATGACGACATTGGCGACGCGGCTCGTGGCACCGCGAAACCTCCACACCATCGATTCATAGGATGTCAGCACGACATAGAGCGGCGGCGATCCCGGTTCGATTTCGACGTCGATCAAATTTGTTTCATTGTCCGGGCCGCCAACGGCAACCGACGAAATTGCGTCGCCTTCATAGCCCCCATAAAGAACCAGCTTCGCGCCCTTGGGAAGCGGAGGCAGTTTGCAGGCCGGTGCCATCTGGGTTGCGCGGATGTCGCG
>JAFAED010000457.1 GCA_023424275.1 Pseudomonadota bacterium
GAACGTAAGCCGCGACGTCGCGGCCGCACTGGAATTCGCCGACGAAAATGGCGGCGTCACCCCCGAAGCCGGCGGCTTCCTGACCGCGCTGACCGGCGTCCTCGAAAAATTCACCGGCAGCAAGAAAGACGATCCGGCGCCGGCGCCCGCCCCGCAGCCGGCGGCGCAGCCCGGCGCCCTCGACATGTCGGTGCTGACCGAACTCTTCACTGGCCTGGGCAAGACGATGGACACCGCAATGCAGGCGCATTCGAACGCCCTGCGCGGGGAGATCGACCAGATTTCGCTGAAGGTAACCAGCCTTGCGAAAGACGTGGAAAACACCCCGGCAGGCGGTCAGCCCAGCCGCCCGCTTTCGAACGGCACGAATTTCGCCGTCACCGACTGCTGACCGCCCGCACCCCGAAATCCCGCGCCTGACAGCCAGCACCAAGGAACCAAACCATGCATCGCGACACCCGAATCCTCTTTAACGCCTATGTATCGCAGATCGCGCTGCTCAACGGCATCACCGCGGCCGACGTGAAGGAAACCCAGTTCGCCGTCGCGCCCGCCGTCGAACAGAAGCTCGAAGAGGTCATCAAGCACAGCCACGAATTCCTCGAGCTGATCACGATCCAGCCGGTGATTCAGCAGACGGGCGACAAGGTGGGTCTGGGCACGACGCGCACGATGGCGGGGCGCACCAACACCGACGCCAACGATCGCAACCCCACCGATCCGACCGACACGATCCTGAAGGACACCTATTTCTGCCGCCTGACCGAATTCGACAGCTCGATCAAATACGCAAAGATCGACGCTTGGCGGCACCGTCCCGAATTCCAGACGCTGTTCCGCGATGCCATAACGCGGCAGCAGGGGCTCGATCGCATCATGATCGGCTGGAACGGCACGTCGGCCGCCGCTGCGACCGACCGCGTCGCGAACCCGCTGCTGCAGGACGTCAATCTGGGCTGGCTGCACAAAATCCGGACGAACGCCCCGGCGCAGGTGCTCGACGATGGCGACCTGACCGTCCTCAACAACGGTGCGAACAATCCGGCACTCAAGCGGATCTACGTCAAGGCCGGCGTCGACCTGTACGATGAGCAGCTGGACAACAAGGTCACCGCCGAAGCCGATTATAGCTCGGTCGACGCGCTGGTGCTCGATGCCAAGTCGCTGATCCCCGAATGGCATCGCAGCCGCACCGACCTTGTCGTCATCGTCGGACATGACCTGGTCGACGACAAGATCTTCAACATCGCGCAAAAGACGGGCGCGACCGCGACCGAGGTCGAAGCGATGGACCGCATCATCCGGTCGACGCGCCAGCTCGGCGGGCTTGAGGCGGTGCGCGTGCCCTTCTTCCCCGGCAATGCCATCCTGATCACGACGCTCGAAAATCTGGCGATTTATGTCCAGGAAGGCACGCGTCGCCGCCAGATCATCGACGAACCGCGCCGCAACCGGGTCGCCAACTACGAAAGCGTCAACGAGGACTATATCGTCGAGGACTACGAGCTTTGCTCCCTCGTCGAAAACATCTTCATCGGCGAAGCGCCCGCGCGCCCTGCCCCGTAATACCACGCCGGACGGGCATTGAAGCCGGCTTCTGCCGCGATGGTGCGGTGCCGGAAGAGCCCCTGACACCCCGGGCGGAGCGTCCATCGCCGCTCCGCCCTTCCTGAAAGGAGCCCCGCTCATGCCCAGCCTTGCCCAACGCCGCCGCGCCCAGGTGCTCGCCGAACGCGCCGCCGCCGATGCCGGCGCCCCGGTCGCCACCGGCACCGCCGCCCCCATGCCCGAAAGCGGCGAAGCCGCCAGCCAGTATAATCTGCTGCGCGCCGTGCTTCACGACAATCTGCGCAGCCTCGATGGCATCCGGTCGGTCAACGATCGCAACCCCAAGAAGATCGAGATGGCGAAGGCGTTCGACGCATGGGTCGACGGCGCGCTTGCCGCCGGCACCGAAGGCAAGGCCGCGCAGGACGAGATCGTCGTCACGATGATGATCTGGGCGATCGATTATCGCGATATCGATCGCGGCCTCGATCTCGCCGCCCATGCGATCAAGCATGGCCTTGCCCTGCCCGAACGCTACAGCCGCACCGCCGCGACCTTCGTCGCCGATCAGGTAGCCGAGGCATGGCTTGCCGACGCAAAGGACGTGACGCGCGAACAGCTGCTGCGGACCTGGACGCTGGTCGGCGAAGCCGACATGCCCGACCAGGCGAAGGCGAAGCTGCTGAAGGCGCTGGGCCGCGCCACGGCCGCCGCCGCCGCCAGTTTCGATCCGCAGGCCGACAATGCCCCCGCCGGCGGCAAGCCTGCGCTGCTGTCGGCCGCGCAGGGCTTTTTCCAGTCGGCGATCAAGCTGCAGAAGAATGTCGGCGTGGTGAAGGATCTCGAAGCGGTCGATCGCGAGTTGAAGCAGCTCGCCGAAGCCGCCGCCACCGCAAATCAGACTTAGAGCTCGCGCCACGGCGCTCGGGGGGCGGTGACGGTTCGGGGCGCCTGTAAAGGGCACCGTCTCGCACCCGATCCCCACCCCCCGTAAAATCGAAAGGAGGCATTGTGAGCGACATCATTTCGACCCCCGCGTCGCCCGCCTCCCCCGTCGACAGCAAGGTCGAAGCCGACGGCTGGTTCCCTGCGGTCGACTGCAACAAGCTGCGCGACGAAATCCGGCTCGGCGAAAACATCGTCCAGCACAAGCGCCTGGTCGCGGCGATCGAGGGAGCGATGGTCCACGCCTTTCGCCAGCTGGTCGACTGGCGCGCCGAGCGCGCGGGCGCCGGCGCCGCCACACTGGCCGACGTCCCCGACACGATGACGATCGCGGGGGAAGAGGTCCCCGTCACCATCAACGGCGAACCCCGCGCCGTCATCCTGTGGGATCGCATCGTCCGCTATTACGCCGCCGCCGAACTGGCGGACGGATATCGCGACCTGATCGCGACCGACCAGCAATCGCAGCGCAGCGACGAACGCCGCATCTCCGCCGACGATTACCGGCGCATGGCGCACAATGCCGTCGCCGACCTGATGTCGATCGGCGCCGCCGAATCCGTCGCGCGCAACAGCGTGGAGCTGATCTGATGCAGGTCGTCGCGCAGGCCGGCGAATCGCTCGACGCGCTTTGCTGGCGCGCGCTGGGCTTCACCGCCGGCGTTACCGAACAAGCTCTGGAACTCAACCGCGGCCTTGCCGCGCTGGGTCCGCAGCTGCCCGAGGGCA
>JAFAED010000465.1 GCA_023424275.1 Pseudomonadota bacterium
CGGCTGTGCGGCGATGCGTAAGGATTGATCGCCATGACACTCGACCTCTGGCTCGCGGGCATCACCGCGCTCGGCCTTCTCTTCTACCTCGTCGCCGTGCTCGCGCGGCCCGAACGCTTCTAAAGGAGGCGCGCCATGACCTTTCAGGGATGGCTCCTGATCATCGTCTTCGTCGGCATCTTGCTGGCGATCACCAAGCCGATGGGCCGCTGGCTCTATGCGCTCTACGACGGGCAGCGCACGCCGCTGCACCGCATCCTCGGCCCTGTCGAGGCGGGCTTCTATCGCCTGTCGGGCATCGACCCGAACGAAGAACAGAGCTGGCGCCGTTATGCGGTCCACATGCTGATCTTCAACGTCGCCTTGCTGCTCTTCACCTATGCGGTGCTGCGCCTGCAAGGTGTGCTGCCACTCAATCCGCTCGGCTATGACGGCGTCGGTACCGATGGCGCGTTCAACACCGCGATCAGCTTTACGACCAACACCAACTGGCAATGGTATTCGGGCGAGGCGACGCTGTCGAACCTCAGCCAGATGCTCGGCCTGACGATCCACAATTTCCTGTCGGCGGCGACGGGCATCGCGCTTGCCTTTGCCTTCTTCCGCGGCTTTGCGCGACGTAGCGCCGCAACGCTGGGTAATTTCTGGGCCGACGTGACGCGCGTGACGCTTTACCTGCTGCTGCCGATCTGCATCGTCTATGCGATCTTCCTGATCGCGAACGGCGTGCCGCAAACGCTGGCCGGTTCGGTCGATGTGTCGACGCTCGAAGGCGTCAAGCAGACGCTCGCGCTCGGCCCTGTGGCGTCGCAGGAAGCGATCAAGATGCTCGGCACCAACGGTGGCGGCTTCTTCAACGCCAACAGTGCGCATCCGTTCGAAAATCCGAACGCGCTGACCAACCTCGTCCAGATGCTGTCGATCTTCGCGATCGGTTTCGGCCTGACCTGGACCTTCGGCAAGGCGGTGGGCAACCAGCGCCAGGGCTGGGCGATCCTCGCTGCGATGCTCGTCATCTTCCTCGCCGGCACCAGCGTCGTCTATTGGCAGGAGGCGGCGGGCAATCCGATCCTTCACCAGCTTGGTGTTGCGGGCGGCAATATGGAAGGCAAGGAGGTCCGGTTCGGCATCACCGCCTCGTCGCTGTTCGCAGCCGTCACCACGGCCGCATCATGCGGCGCCGTCAACGCGATGCACGACAGCTTCACCGCTCTCGGTGGCATGATCCCGCTGTTCAACATGCAACTCGGCGAAGTCGTCATCGGCGGCGTCGGCGCGGGCATCTATGGCTTCCTGCTGTTCGCCATCCTTGCGGTGTTCGTCGCAGGCCTGATGGTCGGCCGTACGCCCGAATATGTCGGCAAAAAGATCGAGGCCCGCGAGGTCAAGCTTGCGGTGCTTGCGATTGCCGTGCTGCCGCTGATCATTCTTGGCGGCACCGCGATCGCATCGGTCGTCGAGGCGGGTCTTGCGGGTCCGCTGAACAAGGGGCCGCACGGCTTCTCAGAAATTCTCTATGGTTTCACGAGCGCCGTCGCGAACAATGGTTCGGCCTTTGCGGGCCTGACCGCCGGCACGCCCTTCTATAACTTCATGCTGGGCGTCGCGATGTGGTTGGGCCGCTTCTTCATCATCATCCCGATGCTGGCGATTGCGGGCAGTCTCGCGGCGAAGAAATACACACCCGAAACCGCGGGCAGCTTCCCCACCACCGGGGTTCTGTGGACGGGCCTGCTGGTCGGCATCGTGCTGATCGTCGGCGGCCTGACCTTCCTTCCCAGCCTCGCGCTCGGTCCGATTGCCGATCATCTCGCGATGACGGGCGGCCAGCTCTTCTAAGGATTACGCAAATGGCTCGGTCAGAAACCAAGTCCCTGTTTACCGCAGACCTGATCGTTCCGGCGATCGGCGATGCTTTTCGCAAACTCAACCCAAAGGAACTGATCCGCAATCCGGTGATGTTCACGACGGCGGTTGTCGCGCTGTTGCTTACCGTGTTGCTCGTGGTCGGACACGACGGGCTTGCGACCGGCTTCAAGCTCCAGCTCGTCATCTGGCTTTGGCTGACGGTGCTCTTCGGCACCTTTGCCGAGGCGCTTGCCGAAGGGCGGGGCAAGGCGCAGGCCGCCTCGCTCCGCGCAACAAAGGCCGAACTCACCGCCAAGCGCCTGAAGGGCGGCGACGTCCGACAGGTGGAACAGGTACCCGCCAGCGCGCTCCGGGCCGGCGATGTCGTCCTCGTCGAAACGGGCGACCTCATTCCCTCCGACGGCGAAGTCATCCACGGCGTCGCATCGGTCAACGAGGCTGCGATCACCGGTGAAAGCGCGCCGGTGATCCGCGAGGCGGGCGGCGACCGATCGGCGGTCACGGCGGGTACGCGCGTCATTTCGGACGAGATCCGGGTCCAGGTAACGGTCAATCCGGGACAGGGCTTCCTCGACCGGATGATCGCGCTCGTCGAAGGTGCCGAGCGGCAGAAGACACCGAACGAGATTGCGCTGACGCTATTGCTCGTCGGCCTCACGATCATTTTCCTGATCGCGGTCGGGACGATCCCGGGCTTCGCTTCCTATGCCGGTGGCAGCATCCCGGTC
Source organism: Pseudomonadota bacterium (assembly GCA_023424275.1). GTDB lineage: Bacteria > Pseudomonadota > Alphaproteobacteria > Sphingomonadales > Sphingomonadaceae > Sphingopyxis. Next base: position 2,598 of record JAFAED010000465.1, read on the forward strand.
GCGATCCTTGCCGCGCTTCTCATCACGCTCATCCCGACGACGATCGCCGCCTTGCTGTCGGCTATCGGCATCGCGGGCATGGACCGCCTCGTGCGTTTCAACGTGCTCGCCAAGTCGGGGCGTGCGGTCGAGGCGGCGGGCGACGTCGACGTGCTGCTGCTCGACAAGACGGGCACGATCACGATCGGCGACCGGCAGGCGACCGAATTCCGTCCGGTCGGCGGTCAGTCGACGGCGGTGTTGTCGGAGGCCGCGCTGCTCGCCAGCCTGGCCGACGAAACCCCAGAAGGTCGCTCGATCGTCGTGTTGGCGCGGGAGAAGTTCGGGCAGACGGTGAACGAATTGCCGCAGGGTGCCGAAATCATCCCCTTCACCGCGCAAACACGCATTTCGGGGATCAAGGTCGGCGAGACGGTAATCCAAAAGGGCGCGGTCGATTCGGTGCTCAAGGCAAATCCGGGTGCGGGGGCGACCGCCGCCGCGACCGAATTGCGCCGGATTACCGATGAAATCGCGCGCGCTGGCGGCACCCCGCTGGCGGTCGCGAAGGACGGCCAACTGCTCGGTGCGATCTTCCTCAAGGATATCGTCAAGGCGGGTATCCGCGAACGTTTCGGTGAACTGCGCGCCATGGGCATTCGCACGGTGATGATCACCGGCGACAACCCGCTGACCGCCTCGGCCATCGCGGCGGAAGCGGGGGTCGACGATTTCCTCGCGCAAGCGACGCCCGAGGACAAGCTCGAGCTGATCCGCAAGGAACAGGCGGGCGGACGGCTCGTCGCGATGTGCGGCGATGGTACCAACGATGCACCGGCGCTTGCGCAGGCCGACGTCGGCGTGGCGATGAACACCGCCACGCAGGCGGCGCGCGAGGCAGGCAATATGGTCGACCTCGACAGCGATCCGACCAAGCTGATCGAGGTTGTCGGCCTCGGCAAGCAATTGCTGATGACACGCGGCGCGCTCACGACCTTTTCGGTCGCCAATGACGTCGCCAAATATTTTGCGATCATCCCGGCCATGTTCATTGCGCTCTATCCGGGGCTCGGTGTGCTCAACGTGATGGGCCTGAGCAGTCCCGAAAGCGCGATCCTCTCGGCGATCATTTTCAACGCGTTGATCATCCCGATGCTCGTGCCGCTCGCGCTGAAAGGCGTGACCTACAAGCCGATGGGGGCAGGCCCGCTGCTGGCGCGCAACCTTGCCGTCTATGGTCTCGGCGGCCTCGTCGCGCCCTTCATCGGGATCAAACTTATCGACCTGGCCGTCGGCGGCCTGGGTCTGGTCTAAGGAGACGGCACATGAACAAGGATCTTATCACGTCATTGCGTCCAGCATTTGTCATGACATTGCTGTTCGCGCTCCTGCTCGGGATTGCCTATCCGCTTGCCCTGACCGGCGTCGGGCAGGCGCTCTTCCCCAGCCAGGCGAATGGCAGCCTTGTCCGCGACAATGGCAGGGTGGTCGGTTCGACGCTCGTCGGACAGGCGTTCACCAGCGAGCGCTATTTCAACACGCGCCCGTCGGCGGCCGGCGATGGTTATAACGGGCTTGCCTCGTCGGGTTCGAACCTCGGCCCGACATCGCAGGTGCTCGTCGACCGGGTGAAGGGCGACGTCGAAAAGCTGAACGCGGCCGAACCGGGCAAGGCGATCCCTGCCGACCTCGTCACCGCGTCGGCATCGGGCCTCGATCCCGACATCACCCCCGAAGCGGCCTTTTATCAAGTCGATCGTATCGCGCGGGTGCGCGGGATCGATCCGGCCGCCGTGCGCGGATTGGTCGAGCGGGGCGTCGAAAAGCCGCTTTTCGGCTTCCTTGGCGAACCGCGCGTCAATGTGTTCGAGCTCAATCGACGACTCGATGCATTTGGGGCTAAACCCGCCGCGTGACAGACAGCGATCGACCATCACCGGAGGCCTTCCTGCGTCAGGCGGCGCAGGAAGGCCGCGGCCGTCTCAAGGTCTTCCTCGGCGCCGCGCCCGGCGTCGGCAAGACGTGGGAGATGCTGACCGACGGACGCCATCGGCGCGAGGCCGGGGTCGATGTCGTGATCGGCGTGGTCGAAACGCACGGCCGGCGCGAGACAGGGGCGCTCGTCGAGGGCCATGAGATCGTCGCGCGGCGCGAGGTCGATCATCAGGGGCACAGCCTCGGCGAAATGGACATCGACGCGATTCTCGAACGGCGGCCGCAGCTCGTCCTCGTCGACGAACTCGCGCACAGCAATGCGCCCGGCAGCCGTCATCCCAAACGCTATCAGGATGTGGAGGAGCTGCTCGACGCCGGCATCGACGTCTATTCGACGCTCAACATCCAGCATGTCGAAAGCCTCAACGACGTCGTTGCGTCTTTCACCCGCGTCCGCGTGCGCGAGACGGTGCCCGACTCGATCCTCGAAAATGCCGAGATCGAGGTCGTCGACATCCCGCCCGACGAGCTGATCGAGCGGCTTCGCGACGGCAAGGTCTATATCCCGCAGGAAGCGACCCGTGCGCTTGGGCATTTCTTCTCGAAATCGAACCTGACCGCGCTGCGCGAACTGGCGCTGCGCCGTGCGGCGCAGGCGGTCGACGCCCAGATGCTCGACCATGTGCGCAGTCACGCGCTTGCGGGCAGTTTTGCGGTCGGCGAGCGTATCGTCGTCGCGGTCAGCGAACTGCCCGTGGCGGCCGAACTGGTCCGCGCCGGCAAAAGGC
>JAFAED010000496.1 GCA_023424275.1 Pseudomonadota bacterium
CATATAGATGTCCTTTTTCGGATTTTCCGATTCAAGGAACAACAGCTGGGCGACGATCAGCGAGGCCATATTATCCTCGACCTCGCCGGTGACGAAGACGATCCGTTCGCGCAGCAGGCGGGAGAAAATGTCGAAGCTGCGTTCGCCGCGGCTCGTCTGTTCGACGACGACGGGAACAAGGGCTGCGAGCGGGTCGATCATTGGAATTTCGTCCTTCATTATCGGGATGCCACACCGGAGAATCCGGCGGGCTGGCCCCTCCGTCATCCTACATCGGCGCGCGGCGAAAGGGATTCAAGGGGGCAAAAAGAAGGGGCGGGAAAGTCCCGCCCCGTTTCGATTGTCCGATTTCGGTTCAGTCGCCTTCGCCCGGTTCGGGCGAGAAGAGCGTGTCGAACTTGTTCTCGACGCCCTTGAATTCGTCGGCGTCGGCGGGGGTTTCCTTCTTGACCGTGATGTTCGGCCACTCGGCGCTGAACTTGGCGTTCACTTCCAGCCATTTTTCGAGACCGCTCTCGGTGTCGGGCAGGATCGCCTCGGCCGGGCATTCGGGTTCGCACACGCCGCAGTCGATGCACTCGTTCGGATTGATGACGAGCATATTCTCGCCCTCATAGAAACAGTCGACGGGGCACACCTCGACACAGTCCATATATTTGCACCGGACGCAGGCATCGGTGACGACATAGGTCATGGGTTCAGCTCCCTTTGTCGGCGGCACCCATGCCGTCCGACATCCATCGGACCCGCCTCTATTCCGCGTTGACGCGGCACGTCAACGCAAAGCGACAGTTGCGAATCACTCTCACTCGATACGCAAAAGGCCCGGCTTTCGGGTGACAGCTTTTCCTGTCGTCCCGATAGTTCAGCTGGAGGCGCCCGCAGCATCCGGATCGATCCGGACGTAACAGGCCTGCGCCTCGGGGGCGGGGCCGCGCCGCAGGGGGAGTGTGAGCAGGCGGATCACCTCGATCCGCTCGCCGATGGGCAGCACCAGCGTCGATCCCGCGTGCACTGCGCAGGACGAGCGCGTGATCCGCCGCCCGTCGAGCCTGATATGCCCCGCCTCGACCATCGCCTGCGCGATGCTGCGCGAGCGTGCGAAGCGCAGGAACCAGAGCAGCTTGTCCAGCCGGATACTTCCCGCGGCGCCCGGACTTGCCATCGGGGTTCCGTCCCTAATCCTTGCGCGCGTCGGCGAGGAGCGCGGCAAGGCCCGCGAACGGGCTGTTCGGCGACGGGCCGCGGCGCTCGGGGCGTTGCGGGCGGTCGGCGCGCGGTGGACGCGGTGCGTCGATCCGCGGTTTGTCGGGTTTCCGGCGCTTGCCCTTGGCCTGTTGCGCGGGCGGGCGCCGGGCTTCGCCGTTCGCCGGCGTCTGCGCGGGCGCGTCGGCGCCCTTGCGCCCCGGATGCCCCTTCCGACGCGGGCGCTTTTCGGCCGCCTTGCGCAGGCCCGACCAGCGCCAGCGCTGCAATGCGGGTTCGCCGACGCTGCGGAAACCAAAGCTGCCGAGGAGCGCGCGGCGCGTCTCTTCGTCGAGCCCGAGCGAGGTGGCGAGCGCCGGATCGATGACGAAGCCCGGCGGCGGCGCGGCGGCGACGCCTTCATGCCCGTCGTCCGCACCGGCGGCGTCGTCATGATGCTCGTCGCGCCCCGCGAGCGGGGCCGTCGGCGGCGCCGATGCCTGCATACGCGCCGCATGCGCCTGGCGCGCCAGCTTTTCGGCCATGTCGACCCGCAGCCACCCCGACGCGCAACGGCGGAAGCCGGCGATCGTCAGCCCGGCCTGGCTCCCCGTCTTTTGCAGCACCGCCCCATGCGGTGGCAGCGTCGGCACCGGCGCGCCCTGCTGCGCCGCGGTCAGCGCCGCGCGCCAGCGCACGGCCTCGGGCTTCAGCAAAAGCGGGTGGAAGAGGTCGAGCGAGCCGATGGTAAAGCCGAGCTTGCGCAGCTGCGGCCGTTCTTCGGGGGTGAGGGCGTTGAGCTGGTCCTCGACCAGCGCGCGGCCGATCGTCCCGCTATTGTCGGTGAGTGCCGCGAGCAAGGCGCGGACGCGCGGCGGGGTGAAGAGGTCGCCTGCCGCCTCGCCCATCGCCGCGAGCGGGCCCGCATGGCGTGCGAGCTGCGCGGCGACAAAGCGTTGCAGCCGTTCCGAAATCGCCTGCACTTGGCTTGGCTCGAGCCGCCGCAGCGAGGGGTCGACCTGGATCGCTGGCTGGACGAGCGTCGGTCCGCGCGCGAGCGTCGCGATGGGGTGACCATGCCAGGCGAGGCGCGGCGCCGTTCCCGGCTCGGCGATCAGCGACAGCGCGCTGTCGTCGCCCTCGGCGAGCGCGGTCGCGCGGCGCGCGAGTTCGGCGCGCAGATGTTTTTCGGCGGCGGCGAGCAGCATGCGGTGATCGCTCGCCTTCGCGACCGGGTCGACCTTGAATTGAAACCCTTTCAGCGTCCCGATCGCCTCGCCGTCGACCGCGACGGTGCCGTCGGGGCCGACCGCGACGGGCAGCGCGGCGCCCCGCTGTCCGGCATCGCGGAGCAGCAATGCGAGCCGCCGGTCGACGAACCGCTGTGCCAACGCGGCGTGCAGCGCGTCCGACAGGCGCGATTCGAGTGCCTGCGTCTGTTCGGTCCATCCCGCGCCGCCCGCGATCCAGTCGCCGCGCTGCGCGATAAAGCAGAGCGTACGGACCGCGGCGATGCGACTTGCCAGCTGGTCGATATCGCCATCGACGTCGTTCAGCCGCGCGAGGCGGCGTGCGAACCAGTCGGGGTCGATCATCCC
>JAFAED010000031.1 GCA_023424275.1 Pseudomonadota bacterium
GCGTTGACGCTCGGCCTGATGCTGTCCGTCGCCGCCGCTCCGGTTGCGGCGGCCGCCGCGGCCCAATGCGAGAGCGGCTGGACCGGAACCATCACTTATGCGCGGCATCAGGCGAACAGCAATTCGAAGACCGAGAAGCGGATTTCGGGCAAGGGCACCGAGACGACCGACTGGACGATGACCTATGACTATAAAGCGCAGGTCGCGGTGCAAGCGACCGAGAACCCCGATCTCAGCACCGGGCTCGCGAATATCAGCCTGAATTCCGTGTCGACCGAGACCAAGTCGGCGAACGAACGCTTCATCTGTCCGCATGAGCGCACCCCGCGCGAGATGTCGGGGAATTTCGTCTACAAGAGCGAGACGCACGCGAACCAGAGCGGCGTCGAGGCCGGGGTCAACATCTCGCTCGATACCGGCGGCACCTATATGGTCAGCATCGGCCTTCCCGATGTGAAGGGCATGGCTTCGGGATCGAATTCGGCAAGCTATAGCGGTCAGTGCAAGGCCAAGGAGGCGGTAAACCAGAGCCTTGGCAACATGCCGACGACCGTCGACGGCGTACGCTTCGCCAGCAGCGGCGAAGACCGTTACCAGCTCTCCGACCCCAACCGCCTGTCGGGGAGCCATTCGGCGACGCTGCTCGGCATGACCGAAACGCTGGGCTGGAACCTCCGCCGCTGCGGCGGCGACCTCCGCCTTGTCGACATGACATTCGAGGACATGCGCTTTCCCGACTGGGGGACGTGGAAGGATATCGTCGAGCAGGTCGGCACGATCGACGGCAATATCGTTCGCCTGACCGCGATCGTCGCCAACGACGGCCCCGAAGAAAAAGCCGCGACCGTCAAGTTCCGCGACACCTACAAGGGCGACAAATGGGACGGCGCCAAGCCCGACGGGATGCTCGGCGAAATGTCGGTCAGCGTTCCGGCCGGAGAGCAGCGCGAAGTGCAGTTCGAATGGGACAGTTCGGGCTATGCCTGGTTCGACGACGGCCGTCCGCGGCTGGTCCAGCGCATCAAGGCCGAGGTCGAGGACCAGGGCAAGAAAATCGACGATATGACGCGCAACCTGAAGGTCGCGCCCAAGCCGGTCGTGCTCGTCCACGGCCTTTGGTCGAACTGGCGGGCGTGGGAGGCATGGCAGAACATCCTCACCTCCAGCCACAGCTATGACTGGAAAGCCTTCCCCGTCGGCGAGCGGCCCGAACATGGCCGGATGAACACTGGCGAGGAAGTGGGCAATTTCGGCCCCACCAACACGATCGCCGAAAACGCCATCGAACTCGGCAATTATGTCCGCTACGCGCAGAAGGATCGCAACGCCTGGCACGTCGATATCGTCGCACACTCGATGGGCGGGTTGATCAGCCGGCGCTACATCCATGCGACGATGCCGACCTATCCCGACGGCAAGCCGCAGGTGTCGCACCTGGTGATGCTGGGTACGCCCAATATGGGCAGCCGCTGCGCCGATCTTCTCAGCGTTCCGCTCGAAACCGCCGGTCGGTCGATGGACGCGCTGCGCGAACTGCGGCCGAGCGTGGTCGAACAGTTCAATGCGGAAAACAGCAATCGCAAGAACGTCCCCTTCTCGGTTCTCGCCGGTAACCCGCTGCCTCCCGGCTGCTATATGCCGAGCCTCAACGACGGCGTGGTCGCGGTGCCTTCGGCCAAATGGACGATCGCGGACAATGAGACGCAATTCATTCTGCACACCAGCATGACCGGGTCAGAAACCTTCGGATCCTTCGTAAAACCTCGCATCTTGCTCGGGCCGGGCCGGCAGGCACCAGCCAGTCCATCCGCAACATCGGCGGACCGGGCGCCGGCGCGGCTGATGATAACCGGGGTCGATGGCGACCCGGCGGAAGCCCCCGCTGTTTCGAAGGTCCTGATGCTCGCCCCGGACCAGACCCTCGACATTGCGATCCCGGTCGAAAATGCGTCGAACTTCGGCGTCACCTTTGCCGCCGCGAATACGGTTTCCGCCACGCTTATCGACGACAAAGGCGCGATCGTCGCGACCAACCTCGCCGATCAGCCCGAGGCAAGCCTGCTCTTCCGGTCGCTGATCGTCGGCCGACCGGTCGCGAAAGGCAAGTGGATGCTGCAGCTGCACAGCAAGGATCGGGCGGACCGCGAAGTCATCCTGTCGACCTGGTCGACCGGCCAGTGAAAGATAGCGATCGGCGCGTTGCGAGGCAGCGGTATCGCGGTGCCCGACGGTTGGATCTGGGAGCCGGGGCAGCCGGCGCCGGTCGGGAGCCGGCATGACGCGGAGCCAAGCGCTTCGGCTGCTCGCCCCTTGACGGCGTCCGCGGCGCGGTCGATGGCGCGCCACGGTCGATAACGGCCCGGAGCGAAGCGTGATCGACCTTTCAACCATCCTGATTGCCGCCGGCGCAGGCCTTCTCGGCGGCGCGATGAACGCGCTCGCCGGCGGCGGCACCTTTGCTACCCTGCCCGCGCTCATCGCGCTCGGCCTGCCGGCGAGTATCGCCAACGCCACCTCGAACGTCGCGCTGCTGCCCGGCGCAGGGACAAGCGCCTGGGCCTATCGGCGCGAACTGGGGCCGGTCGCGGGCATTTCGGTCCGGCTGCTTGCAGGCCTGACCTTTGTGTTCGGGCTCGTCGGCAGCCTGTTGCTGGTCGTCACCCCGACCGAAACCTTCGATCGCCTCATCCCCTGGCTGCTGCTCTTCGCCTTTGTCGTGATGGTGTTCGGCAAGCGTGCGGCCGACTGGCTGCACGCCCGCGTCACGATCGGGCGACCGACCTTGCTGGCCGTACAGGCGCTGCTCGGCATCTATGGCGGCTATTTCGGCGGCGGTGTCGGCCTGATCACGACCGCACTCTACGGCTTGCTCGCCAACATCCAGCCGCGCGAATTGTTCGCCATCCGTACGTTGATGCTCGCGGTCGCGAACCTCGCCGCCGCGCTGATCTTTATCGGCTTTGCGATGGTCTGGTGGTGGGCGTGTCTTCCGATGCTGGCGGGATCGATCGTCGGCGGATGGATCGGCGCGCTAGTCGGCAAGCGCCTGTCGCCCCGCGCGGTGCGCATCTGGACGCTGGTCGTGACCGGCGCGACCACGGCGGCCTTCTTCGTACGCGCATATGGAAATTGACCTCCACCGGCGGATTCTGCGCGCCACGCGGATCGAGATCGCAAAGGGCATCGACGCCATCCCGAATTGCCGCCAATTGGGATAGCCGAACGCGGCGCCAGGCATTGCTGAGAGGAACGGGAATTGCAGACAGCCGATTTTCTGATCGTGGGCGGCGGCATTGCCGGCGTATCGGCTGCCGCACGGCTCGCCCCGCACGGACGTACCGTCCTGCTCGAAGCCGAGAGCGGCTTCGGCTATCATTCGAGCGGCCGCAGCGCGACCTATTGCCATTTCGGTATCGGC
>JAFAED010000136.1 GCA_023424275.1 Pseudomonadota bacterium
GCCGACCACCGTGCGGTCGAAGCCCTTTTCGAGGAATTCGAGAAGGCGAGCGGGACCGATCGCAAGGCGAAGATCGCCGACCGGATCTGCACCGAGCTCAAGATCCATGCGCAGATCGAGGAAGAGGTCTTCTATCCGGCGCTCAAGGGCAAGATCGACGACGATCTGCTGAAGGAAGCCTATGTCGAGCATGATGGCGCCAAGATTTTAATCAACGATATCGTCGCATCGGGACCCGCCGACGAATTTTTCGGGGCGAAGGTCACGGTGCTGTCCGAAGAGATCAAGCATCACGTCAAAGAAGAGGAAAAGCAGCACGACAATATGTTCCAGCAAGCGCGTGCCGCCGACGTCGATCTCGAGGCGCTCGGCGAGAAGATGCTTGCCCGGAAAGAGGAGCTGAAGCGCCAGGTCGAGACGGCGGGCCTGCCCCCCGCCGAACTCGCCACGATGTAGGGTGAGCGCCGCGACGCTGATCGAGCGGCGCACCCGCAAGCTTGCCCGGCATCTGGCCGGGAACACGCTCCGTTTCGCGACAGCCGAAAGCTGCACCGGCGGCCAGCTCGCAGCGGTCTTCGCCGCGGATGCCGCGCTCGGAATTCATCTCGAGCGCGGCTTCATCGCCTATTCGATCGACGCCAAAAGCGAGATACTCGGCGTCGCGCGAGACGACGCCGAGCGGGATGCGGCGGTCAACCCCGAGGTCGCCGCCGCGATGGCGACGGGCGCGCTTCGGACAAGCCGAGCCGACATTGCAATTGCGATCACGGGATTTTGTGGTCCTCGCGAAGGCCGCGAAGAGGTCGGCCTTGTCTTCATCGGCGTCGCCGACGCCGATGCGGTGCGGGTCATGGATTTTCATTTCGGAGATATCGGCCGCCGCAATGTGCTCGATCAGGCCGTGGCCGCAGCACTCCAGATCATGATAGATGCGGCCTCGTGAACGAGGATCGCGGGCGCTTCGGCGGGCGGGACCCGGAGACCGGAGCGGGGCCGAGTTCGGCAGCCCTCCTTAGCGCGGCTCTTTTTGCTTCAAGGCGCCGGCCTTGTGGGCCGCTCGCTTGCCTTCGGCCGTTTCGACCAGATATTCTGGGTTTGTCGGCGATGCAGCCACATGGTGGCCCTTGATGTCCATCGCTTTCGTCACTTTTTTCACGACCTTGCCCTCGGCGCGTCCGCCGTGGCTCTTCCAGCTTACCTCGTCGCCTTTCTTGGGCTCGTCTTTCATGATCGCTCTCCTTTCCGGAAAACAGTCCGCGTGCGCGGCAAAGGTTCCTCCCGGAGATGGAGCGGCGAGCAGGAATACATCTGGCGCAAGCCCTTTCGTTACTCTTGCCGAATAGCGTGGGGAGTTTTCGATGAATGACGATCATACGCGCGGACAACGTGACGGTCTGCGGCTTGCCCTCGCCGTCCTCGCCGCTGAAGAGGCGAAATGGGCCGCGCTGCTTGGTGAAAGCCGATCCTGGCGGACGAACCGCGAACGCGAGGTACGCCACAAAGCCCTGCAAGTCGCCCAGAAGCGGATACAGACATTGCTCAACCGCATGTCTCCAAAAGGGTCGGATGGGCTCGACCATGAGGTCGCGGCCGCCCTTGAGAAAGCCGGATTCTGATCGGCCGTGCCCGCTCGCTTTATCGTTGAGCGAGGCTGGCGAGCGCGGCTTCGAGGCTTTCGCTGGTGAATGGCTTCGCAAGGATCGGCCTGTCGTGCCAGCAGGGGCCTGGCTGACCGACGAAACCGCCCGTCGCGACAAGGAACGGGATCGACCGCGCCGCAAGGGCCTCTGCTACCGCATCGCACGGCAAACCGGATTCGAGATAGACGTCCACGATCGCGGCATCGAATTCGCCACTCTCGATATGCCCGAGCGCCGATGCGATATCGCTGGCGTCACCGACGATATCGTGCCCCAGCGCGCCCACGGCATCTTCGAGCATCATGGCGACAAGCGGGTCATCCTCGATGACCAATATCCTCTTGGGCATATTTCCCCTGTCAACATCTTCGAGCCACACGCGGCGCTGATACGAACGTTCGCTTTCCGGTTCATCCCGGCAATCGACGTCGCCGCAGCGCACCTACGCGCCTCTATCCGCGACCCTCATCCAAAATCATATTGATCCATGTTAATCCGTGATCGGACGCGGCGCGTTAGGGCGCGCTGCACCGGTGACGCTGCTTGCCACGACGGGCTCTGCAGTGCATGCATGCCGGACACAGATCGATCGGCCGAGGGGCATTTACATGGAATCGGCCAGGATATCGTCGCTCGGCCGCGACACGCGGGCGAGCCGCTTGATCATCATTCTCCTGACGATCGGATTTGCCGCGCTGCTCGCTGCGGCATCGACCGCATTCTATGTGCAGCGCCAAAATGAGGCCGACGCCCGCATGGTGGCGCACACGCTTGCGGTCGAAGCCAATCTCGGCGCCTTCGGGAGCGCAACCGAACGGATGGAGACCGCGCGCCGCGGGCTGATCCTGACGCAGAACCCCGCCTTCGCGACGATCATGGACGAAGCCGAGGGGCGGTCGCGCGCCCAGCTCGCGTCGCTTGAGGCGCTGATCAGCGACAACCCGAAGCAGCGCGGCCGCGCCGTCAGGCTTCGCGCGCATCTCGACGCTTATGGCCGTCATTACCGGGCGACGCTCGGCCTGCGCGGCGCAGACCGCGCCGCGCTGATCGCCGACTTCGCGAAGGACAAGGGGGTGCTCGAGGTGCGCGCCGCCCGCGCGGTCGTCGAGACGATGCTCGAGAGCGAACTCGCACTCCTAAAGGATCGCGAAGCCCGCCAGCAGCGCACGCAGTCGCTGTTCACCCTGACGCTGATCGGCACCGGGATTCTCCTGCTGGTCGTCGCCGCCGCGACATTGCTGCTCGTCCGCAACAACCTTGTCGAGCTGCGGGCATCGCGCGCCGAACTTCGCCGCCTCAACGAAGGGCTCGAGGAGCTGGTCGATGCGCGCACGGGCGAGCTCAAGCGCGCAAATGCCGAGATCCAGCGCTTCGCCTATATCGTGTCGCACGATCTGCGCTCGCCGCTCGTCAATGTGATGGGCTTCACCGCCGAACTCGAGACTGCGCGCAAAGCAATCTCGAGCTATCTCGAGCAGGGTGATGCGCAGGGCTGGCAGGCGCCCGACGCCGCGACGCGGCTCGCGATCGAGGAGGATCTGCCGGAATCGATCGGCTTCATTCGCAC
>JAFAED010000152.1 GCA_023424275.1 Pseudomonadota bacterium
TCGGCTTCACCCTGTCGCCGGTGCTGTGGCGCAAGCTGCCCGGCGCCAAATCGGCGGGACGCGTGCAGTCGGTCGCGCTGCGCCTCGTCGTCGAACGCGAGCGCGAGATTGAAGCCTTTGTTGCGCAGCAATATTGGTCGGTCACCGGATTGTTCGAAATGGCCGGCACGCCGTTCAAGGCGCGTCTCGCGCGCTGGCGCGGCGACAAGATCGAGCGGCTGTCGATCACCAGCGAAGCCGATGCGCGCGCCGCCGAGGCCGATGTGAAGGCGGGGCATTTCACCGTCGATCTGGTCGAAACCAAGCCGCTGACACGCAACCCGCCGCCGCCGTTCACGACGTCGACCTTGCAGCAGGAAGCCGCGCGCAAGCTCGGCTTTTCGGCCAGCCACACGATGCGGATCGCGCAGGGCCTCTATGAGGATGGTGCGATCACCTATATGCGTACTGACGGCGTCCAGATGGACGGCAGCGCGATCAGCGCCGCGCGCAAGGCGATCGCGACGCGCTATGACGGCGGCTATGTTCCCGACCAGCCGCGCCAGTATCAGACCAAGGCGAAGAATGCGCAGGAAGCGCACGAAGCGATCCGCCCGACGGACTTTTCGAAGGACAAGACGGGCGGCGGCGATCATGCGCGGCTGTACGAGCTGATCTGGAAGCGTGCGATGGCGAGCCAGATGGCATCGGCGCGGCTGGAGCGCACGAGCATCGACCTGACCGATGGCACCGGCAAGACGATGCTGCGCGCGACCGGACAGGTGGTGAAATTCCCCGGCTTCCTCGCGCTCTATGATGAAGGTCGCGATGACGCGGGCGACGACGACGATGCGCGTCTGCTGCCGGCGATGGGCAAGGGCGATGCGCCCGCCAAAACCGGCGTCGATGTCGAACGCCACGAGACGCAGCCGCCGCCGCGCTATTCGGAAGCGAGCCTGGTCAAGAAGATGGAGGAACTCGGCATCGGGCGCCCGTCGACCTATGCGTCGATCCTGCAGGTGCTGAAGGATCGTGCCTATGTCACGGTCGAAAAGAACCGCTTCATCCCCGAGGAAAGCGGGCGATTGCTGACGGCTTTCCTCGAACGCTTCTTCGAACGCTATGTCGGCTATGATTTCACTGCGGGGCTCGAGGAAGAACTCGACGACGTCTCCGGCGGCCGCGCGCAGTGGCAGGCGGTGCTCGAACGCTTCTGGCGCGATTTCAAGCCACGCACCGGCGAGGTTATGGAGCAGAAGCCGTCCGAGATCACGGCGGCGCTCGACGAGTTCCTCGGCCCCTATCTCTTCCCCGACAAGGGGGACGGCAGCGACCCGCGCCTCTGCCCCAATTGCGGCACGGGGCGGCTTGCGCTGCGCGGCGGCAAGTTCGGGCCGTTCATCGCGTGCAGCAACTATCCCGACTGCAAGTTCACGCGCAAATTCGCACAGCCGGGCGGCAGCGACGGTGCCGATACCGGACCCGAGACGCTGGGCAACGATCCCGAAAGCGGGCTGGAAGTGACGAAGCGCAGCGGGCGTTTCGGGCCCTATATCCAGCTTGGCGACGGCAAGGAGGCGAAGCGTTCGTCGATCCCGAAGGACATCCCGGGCGAGGATTTCGACCTCGATTATGCGCTGCGGCTTTTGAGCCTGCCGCGCGAGGTCGGGGTGCACCCCGAAAGCGGCAAGCCGATCATGGCGGGCTTGGGACGTTATGGTCCCTATCTGCTGCACGACGGCAAATATGCGAAGCTGACGGGCACGGCCGAAATTTTCGACATCGGCATGAACGCCGCGGTCGTGCGTATCGCCGAAGCGGCCGCGGGCGGCGGGCGCGGCCGGACCAAGGCCGAGCCGCTCAACACTTTTGGCCCGCACCCGACGAGCGGCGGCGAGATGAAGCTGATGGAAGGGCGCTTCGGTCCGTACGTTACCGATGGCACGACGAACGCGACGCTGCCCAAGAGCGCCGATCCGGCGACGCTGACGCTCGAAGAGGCGATCGCCTTGATCGACGCGCGCGCGGCAAAGGGGCCGGCCAAGGGCAAGAAAAAGGCCGCGCCGAAAAAGGCCGCAGCGAAGAAGGCGCCCGCCAAGAAGGCTGCGGCGAAAAAGGCCCCGGCCAAGAAAGCGGCCGCCGCCGAGTGAGGTTAACGGGCGGCGTTTGCGCCGCTACATAGCCGTGATAGGGTGGCGCATCGGGAGGTATTTCGATGCGCCAATTCTATGCCGTGATCCTGCTCGCTATCCTGTCCGCGCTTTCGCCGCCCGCAGCGGCACAGCCTTCGCGCTATCTGATCTCGGCCCAGCCGATGAGCGACACGCCGCCCGGCACACAGGCGTGGCGCGTGCAATATTGGACGACGAACGGCAGCGGCCAGCGCTTCGCGGTCACCGGCATTGTTGCGGCGCCGATGGAGGCGATCCCGCCGCGGCCGCGCCGCGTCATCGCGTGGACGCACGGGGCATGGGGTGTCGCCGAAAAATGCGCGCCGTCGTTCAGCCCGAATTTCTTTGAATATTCCGCCGGGATGAACGCTGTGCGCAACGGTTATGTCGTCGTCGCGCCCGACTATATCGGTCTCGCGAGCCCGACGATGCATCCCTTCCTCGTCGGGCAGGATACGGCGAACGCCGTGCTGGACGCGGTGCGCGCGGCGCGCGAAATCCCGGGCGCAGCGGCGGGCGGCAGCTTTGCCGTGTGGGGCGAGTCGCAGGGCGGGCATGCCGCGCTGTGGACCGCGACCGCCGCACGCTCCTACGCGCCCGATCTGACGCTTGTCGCCACCGCCGCCGCAGCGCCGCCGACCGACCTTGGCGCCAATCTGCGCGAAGCCGGGGACAAGAATGCGCGCGCGCTGCTTCTGTCCTTTGCGCTGCATAGCTGGTCGCAGCTTTACGGCTTTTCGCTCGACAGCATCACGAACCGGACCAATCAGGGCATTATCCGCCGCTTGGCCGAAAATAATTGCGTAGCGCTCAACGCGAAGCCCAAGCTCGGGACGATCCTCGGCATCCTGACAATCGCCCGCGCGACGAAGGGCAAGGATATCGAAAAGATCGAACCCTTTGGTTCTTTCGAACGCGCCAACAGCGTCGATCCGGCGCGCGTGCCGGGCCCGTTGCTCATCGCGCAGAGTAGCAAGGACAGGATCGTCGCGCCTGCGGTTACGCGAAAGTTCGCGAAGACCGTATGCAAACGCGGAACCCCGCTCCGCTGGATCGACATGACCGGCGATCATGGCGCGAGCGCGAAGGACAGCGCGCAGGAAACGATCGGCTGGATCACCGCGCGGTTCGACGGAAACCCGCCGCCGAACG
>JAFAED010000227.1 GCA_023424275.1 Pseudomonadota bacterium
ACGCTGGGCGGCGAATTCCTCTATCGCTTCCATTTCGAATTGCAGCTTCCCTATCCGTGGGGGCGCTTCCTCGCCGTCGCGGCCGCGATGATGATGCTGATCGCGATCATCAGCGGGATCATCATCCACAAGCGGATCTTCAAGGACATCTTCACCTTCCGTGCGGGGAAGGGCAAGCGCAGCTGGCTCGACGCGCATAATGTGCTGGGCGTGCTCGCGCTGCCGTTCCATTTGATGATCACCGTCACCGGGATTGTCACGCTGCTGACGCTCGTTATGCCATGGGGCACGACGGCCAATTATGGCGACGACCTCGAAAAAGCGTTCGCCGAAGCGGCGCCGGGGCTGGTGAGCCGGGAGGCGGCGGGCCGGCCGGCGCCGCTCGCACCGATCGGGCCGATGCTGGCGGAGGCACGCCGCATTTTTGGCAATGACGGGCGGATCGGGCGCGTCAGCATCGCCAATCCGGGCGACGCCCATTCGGTCGTGACGGTCAGCAACCATGATGGCGACCAGCTTGGCTATGCGGTGCGCACCGTCAGCTTTGACGGCGCCACCGGCCGGATCCTCAAACAATATGCCTAGGCGCGGCCCGCGCAGCAGACCTATAATGTCCTTTATGGCCTTCATATGGGGCGGTTCGCGCCCGAGGTCAGCCGCTGGCTCTATTTCCTGTGCGGGCTGGCGCTTGCGGCAACGATCGCGACCGGGCTCGTCCTCTGGATCCGCTCGCGGCCGCAGGCGCGGGGACTGGGCCCCTGGCTCGCCGCGCGCCTCAATGTCGGTGCCGTGGCGGGCTTCCCAATTGCCATCCTCGCTTTCCTCTACGCCAATCACCTGCTGCCGGTCGCGATGCCGGGCCGTGCCGAAGGCGAAGTCAGCGCCTTTTTTTGGGCGTGGGGCGCCATGATCGCCTTTGCGATGCTGCGGCCCCCGGCCCGGGCGTGGCGCGAAGGCTTTGCCCTTGTGGCGCTGGCCTCGGCGATCCTTCCGATCCTGTCGTTCGCGCTGACCGGACGCGGGCTGTGGAATGCTTTGCTGGGCGGCGACTGGCTGTTCGCCGGTTTCGACCTGACGCTGTTCGCCTTTGCCGCGCTGGCCGCGACGATCGCGCGGCGCGCGGGCGCAAAGGCACCCGAAAGGCCGGTGCGCCGGCGTGTGCAAGCGGTGGCGGCATGATTACGGCGGTCGCGCTGCCGCTGGCCTTTGGCGGCCTGTCGCTGCTCGGCCTCTCGATGCAGCGCCACGCGCGCGACGCGGGCGTTTCCATCGACCCGCGCTGGTTGCGCCGGCTCGGCTGGGCGGCGGTGCTGCTGTCGTTTGCCGCGGCGTTGGCCGCGCCGAACTGGCGGTTTGCGCTGGTCGAATGGATCGGCTTGCTCGCCGCCGCCGGCGGTCTTGTCGTGCTGATATTATACGGGCGTCCGCGCGCCCTGCCGATATTTGCGGCGGGCGGCGGCCTGCTTGCCGCCGCCGCCGGCCTGGTCCATTTGATCGGCTAATCAGCCGGCGCGGCTCCAGATCTTGGTGCGGCAGAAAAAGGCGACGCAGCCCTTCAGTTCGAGCTTGCCGTTCGGGAGCAGCTTCAACTGGCCTTTCGGTGCGCCGTCGCCGGTTTCGGGGTCATAGACCGGGCCACCTTTCCATTCGCGCGGCCCGCCAGTGAAGCCGTTGAGCACGACAAGGCCCTTGAGCTTGCGCTGGCGCAGCTTCGCGTCCGAATTGCGCACGTCGCGCAGGTCCGGGTTGGCGCGCAGCCTGCTGGCGTCGACGATCCGGCCGCAGAGGGCCTTGCCGCAGCGATAGATCTCGACGCGCCCGCCTTCGGTTCCGGTCGCCCAGACGCCGGTGATGTCGGCGGCGGACGCCGTGGCGGGCGCCGCGAGGGTGGCGACGGCGGCCGCGATGGCGAGCCGCTTCATGCTGCCACTCCCTTCGGCTTTCCGCCTTCGAGCAGGCGCAGCGCTTCGGCGAGCAGCGGGCGGTC
Organism: Pseudomonadota bacterium; assembly: GCA_023424275.1. Lineage (GTDB taxonomy): Bacteria > Pseudomonadota > Alphaproteobacteria > Sphingomonadales > Sphingomonadaceae > Sphingopyxis. The sequence goes on from JAFAED010000227.1 coordinate 1,988, forward strand.
GTCGACCTCCCATGGATGAAAGCCGGGTTTCATATAGGTGAAGACGCCGCGCAGCAGCGCGCGCATCAGGCCGTGACGGCCATAGAGCCACCCGAGCAGGACCCTCCACGTCGCCCAGTTGTTGCGGCCGTCCTGCCGCAACAGGTCGGCGGTGTTGCGAAAGATGACATAGTGGAAGCGCATCGTGGTCACGCACATCACGGTGCTGCGTTTCAGCCAGCGGCGCAGTGGGGTCATGCTCCGCGCGGCGTGGAGATAGGTGTCGAACGCAACCGCCTTATGCTCGATTTCCTCGATTGCGTGCCAGCGCCACAACTGCCGCGCCTCGTCCGAGGCGCCGCCCAGATGTTCGGGGTTCGCCAGCGCGTCGTGCGCCAGCGTCGCGGTGAAATGTTCGAGCGCGCAGGTCGCGGCAAGCTGCTGGATCGGCGACCGGCGCTTGACCCAGGCGATCGTGCGGCGGGCGCGATCCTCGGCCGATGCGATATCGAAACCGGCGTCCTCGGCCTGACGGTTGAAGACCACATGTTCGCGCGAATGCATCGATTCCTGGTAGAGGAAATCGTCGATCTGGCCGCGCAGCGGCTGCGGCGTGCCTTCGCGATAATGACGGACCGACGTCATGAAGAATTTCTCGCCGACCGGGAAGGTCGAGGACAGGGCGTTGAAGAAGGCGGTGCGGCCGGGGTCGCCGCTGTGCCACCAGCGCGGCGGCGCATTGTCGCGTCCGAATTTCAGGTCGCGCTTTTCGATGTGAAGGTCGTCGGGTGTA
>JAFAED010000231.1 GCA_023424275.1 Pseudomonadota bacterium
TTTGAAACTGGAACAGACAGCAAGGATGATCCGATGGCAAGTACCGGCCCCACTTCGAACAGCTTCATCTCGCAAAGGCTGAAGCTTCATTATGTCGACTGGGGCAATCCGGATGCCCCGCCGCTGCTGCTGGTTCATGGTGGCCGCGACCATTGCCGCAACTGGGACTGGGTCGCCGAAAAGCTGCGCGATCGCTACCATATCATCGCCCCCGACCTGCGCGGTCATGGTGACAGCGCATGGTCGCCCGACGGCAATTACGCCATGGACACTTTTGTCTATGACCTCGCCCAGTTGATCCATCAACTCGACCTCGGTCCACTGTCGATCGTCGCGCACTCGATGGGCGGCAATATCGCGCTGCGCTACACGGGTCTCTATCCCGAAAATGTCCGAAAGCTTGTGGCGATCGAAGGACTCGGTCCCTCGCCCAAGGTGATCGCCGAGCGCGCGAAGACGAGCTATGCCGAACGCTTCCGCAAATGGATCGACGACAAGCGTCAGGCGGCCGGCCGTACGCCACGGCGCTACGCGACGCTCGACGATGCGCTGGCACGCATGATGGGCGAAAATAGCTATCTGACCGAAGCGCAGGCGCGCCACCTCACCATCCACGGTATCAGCCGCAACGAAGACGGGACGTGGAGCTGGAAGTTCGACAATTACCTGAATGTCTGGCCGGCGTTCGATATGCCGCAGGACGACATCGCCACGCTATGGGGTGCGATCGCCTGCCCCACCCTCCTGCTCTATGGCGCGAACAGCTGGGCCTCCAATCCCGAAAGCGACGGACGCCTGCAACATTTCAACACCGCGCAGGTCATCGAATTCGAAAATGCGGGCCATTGGCTGCATCACGACCAGTTCGACCAGTTCATGTCCACGCTAGACGAATTCCTCTAAACCGGTCGCAGCTTGTGCGCTGCGGCGCGCGATGAGAGGCGGCGCGATGGCCTATACGGGGCAGGTTTCGGGACGACAGAAGCTGGTATCGGGCGGCGGCGCATTGCTGGCCGTCGCCGCGGTCGGACTTGGCCTTGCGAGCGGACTCGATCTCGACGTGGTCCGCAAGGTCAGCGATGCGATCGCTGCGATCGCCCTGCCCGCACCACCTCCACAACGCGAAGAGGTCGAGCCGGCGAAAGCGCAGAATGAAAGGGCGAGCGGCAAGGCATCGGCGGCAAACAAGCATGCGCAAGCTGCCGCGGTTGCCGCACCGCCGCCAAAGCTGCCGCCCATCACGCCGCCAATAGCCGCCGCACCGCTTCCCGGTGCCGGAAACGACGCATCGGCGGGCGCGACGCCGGAACGCGGTCCCGGATCGGGGGCTGGCGGAAGCGGCGACGGGACTGGCGCGGGCGGATCAGGCAGCGGAACCGGCGGCGGCACCAAGGCCGTCTGGCGCAGCGGCACGATCCGCGACCGCGACTATCCGCGCGAAGCGAGCCGCGCCAAGGCGGGCGGCGAAGTCGAAGTACGCTTTACCATCGAAGCCAGTGGCCGCGTCAGCGGGTGCCGCATCACACGATCGAGCGGCGATGCTTCGCTCGATCGCACGACGTGCGAGCTCATCGAACAACGCTTTCGCTTCAAACCCGCAACCAACGCCGCCGGCGAGGCAATTGCGAGCCAATATGGCTGGCGGCAACGCTGGTGGATCGAGCGACGATAGGCGCAATGTGTCGATCGTTGCGCACCGGCGAATATGATTGCGACAATATCGCGAATGATTCTCATTATAATTGACATTGCAATCGACTCGCAATAGCGGCGGCCCGTCCATAACAAGGGGGTAACAGCCGTGAAGCCTACGACGTCCGCCACTTTCCTGGCGCTCTCCTGCGTCGGTAGCCTGATCAGCACCTCGGCCATGGCGGCCGATGCGGGTGCCGATGCGTCTTCCGAACAACAGACCGAGCGCGAACGCCGCGACGAGCGCGAGCAGATCATCGTCACCGGTCAGCATTACCAGACGCAGCAAGAGTCGCCGAAATCGACGCGCCCGGTCCGCGACACGCCGCAGACCGTCACGGTCATCACCGGCGAGACGATCGAGCAGCAGAATCTGCTGACGCTGCGCGACATGCTGTCGACCGTTCCCGGCATCACCTTCGGCGCCGCCGAAGGCGGCTCGCCGCCGGCCGACTCGATCAACTTCCGCGGCTATTCGGCGGGCAGCGACATCACGCAGGACGGCGTGCGCGACAGCGCCGCCTACAGCCGCTCGGACTCGTTCAACCTCGAACAGCTCGAGATCGTCAACGGCGCCAATTCGGTGCAGAGCGGTGCGGGTTCGGTCGGCGGTTCGATCAACATCGTCACCAAGCGCCCGCTCGACGAGACGCGCGTCATCGCGACCGGCGGCATCGGGACCGACAATTATTACCGCGGCACCGTCGACGCGAACCTGCGCGTCAACGACCTGATCGCGGTGCGGCTCAACGCAATGGCGCACCAGAATGACGTGCCCGGCCGCGATTTCGACAATTACAAGCGCTGGGGCATCGCGCCGTCGGTGAGTATCGGCATGAACGGCCCGACCAAGCTGACGCTGCAATATCTGCACCAGGAAGACGACAATATCCCGCAATATGGCGTCCCCTATTACAACGGGCTCGTCCCCGGCGTCGATCGCAGCGACTATTTCGGTTATCGCAACGTCGACCGGCAGGAAATCACGGTCGATCAGGCAACGGCGATCATCGAGCATGACCTGAGCGACACCTGGTCGATCCGCAACCTTGCGCGCTGGCAGCAGGTCAGCCAGCTGACCGTCGTCGGCCCGCCGCAGGGCACCTATTGCCTTGCAAGCGGCGTGTCGGCCAATGGCGGAAGCTGCACGATTTCTGTTGCCGGTTTCGGCGACTTCACCGTTCCCAACGGCTATTATTACATCGGCGGACCGCGCGGAAACCTGCGCGATTCAAAGAATGAGCTGATGTACGACCAGATCGATTTCCGCGGCACCTTCAACACCGGCGCGATCGAACATACGCTGGTCATCGGCGCGTCGGCATTGTGGGAAAAATATACGCTGAACAGCGGCAATGCGCTGCGCAACGCCGATGGCACCGCCTTCTACACGCGCTATCCGCTGATCAACATCGCCAACCCGAACGAGGTCGTGATCGGCCCCACGCTGCCGACCGGCTTCAGCTATGGCAGCAACGTCTATGACGGCCCGATCAACTTCACCTACACCGGCCGCACCATCGGCGAGGTCGATAATTATTCGGTGTACCTCTTCGACGCGATGAAGATCGGCAAGTTCGAGATCAATGGCGGGGTCCGCTATGAGAAGAGCAGCGGATCGAGCCGCGCCGGCCTCGGCATCCCGACGATCACCAGCTACAAGGACAATCTCTTTTCGTACCGCCTCGGCCTTGTCTACAAGCCGGTCGAAGCCGTCACCATTTATGCCGCCTTCGGCAATTCCAAGACGCCGTCGCAATCGTCGGTCAACGGGAGCTGTTCGGAAGCCGCGGTCAACGGCAATTGCAGCGTCAAACCCGAAGGCGCGAAGAATTACGAGATTGGCGTGAAGGCCGAGGTCGCCGGTGGCCGTTTGCTGCTGAGCGCCGCGGCGTTCCGCAACGAGCGTGACAGCTATCGCGTGAATTCGGGCGACCCGACGCTGCCCGACCAGCAGCGCGACGGTCATTCGCGCGTCGATGGCATCGCGCTGAGCGCGGTCGGCCAGATCCTTCCGGGATGGTCGATCACCGCCAACTACACCTATCTCGACAGCGAGATCATCCAGTCGGTGTCGAACTATTGCCTTGCCAATCCGGGCCAGGGCACGTGCACCAATACGCCGGCGGTTCCCGACCCGGTCGCCGGGGCGCATCTGCAGAACACGCCCAAGCATTCGGGCAGCCTGTTCACCACCTATGAACTGCCGTTCGGCCTGAAGATCGGCTATGGCGCGACCTATCAGGGCAAATATGATTTCAACCTGCCCACCGCGACCAACACGACGATCCTCCAATCGGACGATTATTGGGTCCACAACGCCTATCTTGCCTATAATTTCACCGACAAGATTTCGGCGCAGCTGAACGTGAAGAATTTCACCGACAAGCTTTATTACACCCGCATCCGCAACAATGGCTGGGCGACCCCCGGCGATGCGCGGTCGGCCGTGCTGACCCTGTCGGTCGGATTCTGACAGCCGGTGACGGGAGCGGGCTTTGCCCCGCTCCCGTCATTGATCGCATTCCTCATTTGTGGCAGCGCGAGGCGGTCGTGCCGAAGGGACTTCCCGCTCATGTTGATTGCCGTTCCCGATCTTCTGTCGCCCGCCGAACTGGCCGATGTGCGCGCGATCATCGACGCCGCCGACTGGATCGACGGCAATGCGACATCGGGGCATCAGGCCGCGCT
>JAFAED010000284.1 GCA_023424275.1 Pseudomonadota bacterium
GGATCCGGAGGACCCGCGCGAGCCCTCGGACGCGCGCAGGTCCCATGACCGTCAGAAGGTCGCCGACAGGCCGAGCGCGAAGCTGCGTCCGCCGAAGAAACGGCCCCCGGTATAATATTTGGGGGTCGAGCCGACGCCGCCGACCGACTCCTCCACGCTCGCGTCCGCGCGATCCTTGAGCAGGTTCAGTGCCTCGAAGCTCACCCGCATGTCGCTCCCGGCAAGGCTGAAGTTGTAGACCCCGCGGAAATCGAGCGAGTTCACCGCCTCATTATAGGTGTCGAGGCCGAAGTTCGCGGTTGCCAGTCTGCGGCGCGACTGCGCCGTATAATAGAGCGATCCGTCGAAGCCCGATTTCGAATAGGTCAGACCCACCGTGCCCGAGTGGCGCGGCGACTGCGCGAAGTCGCGCGTCTCGAGATAGCGGAAGGTTTCGCGGCGGATGAGGCTGCCGGCATTGTCGTAGACCGGCTTGGTGAACCACGGGCGCTCCTCGGTCTTGCGGCTTTTGCTGTAGGTATAGTTCGCATAGACGCCGAGACCCGACAAAAAGCCCGGCAGGAAGGTCAGGCGCCGCTCGGCCGCGAATTCCGCGCCCCAGATCTCGGCGGTACGCGGGTTGTTGATCGGCGTGGTCAGGGTGACGAAGGTATTCGCCGGCGGTGGCTGCAGGAGCGGATGGTCGGGAAGTTCGAAATCGCCGATCTCGTCGAAGCCGCCGAGGGTATTCGACTCCAGGAGATTCTTGATCCGTTTCCAGAAGAAATTGGCTTTGATCACGCCGACATTGCCGTCGTACCATTCGCCCCCGACGTCGAAATTATGTGTCGTTGCCGGCTTCAACGCCGGATTGCCCACGGTGATGTCGAGCCGTGGCTGCGTCCGGTTCGGGCCGTAGATCGGCCGCGCAAAGAAGGAAATCGTCTGCTCGCTGCTCAGCCGCTGGATCTGCGGCCGCGCGACGGTGGAATAATAGCCGGCGCGCAAGACGAGATTCTCCTCGGGACGAAAGTTGAGGAGAATGCGCGGCAGGATGGCGGTGCGGGTTCCCTTCCCGTCGACGATCGTCCGGGTGCGGGTATAATATTCGCGGTCGAGAACATCGCTCGCATTGAAGATCGAGACTCCGTTCACATAAGCCGCCTCGACCGTCACCCGGTTGATGCGGACGCCGCCGATGACCTCGAGCTTGCCGATGTCGGCGCGCGCCTGGACGAAGCCCGAGATATCCTCCTCGCGCGTGTATTGGTCGTCGCGGATCGCTTCGAACGGATCCTCGAAATAGCGCGCCTGTCCATTTTCGACGAGCGTGTCGAGGCTGCCGAACAGCCGCAACAGCGATTCCTTGGTCGCGAAGCGGTAGATCGGATTGCCGTTCGAGATCGGACCGAAAGGAATGGTCTCGAAATCGATCCCGATGTCCGGAAGTCGCGGCCCGATATAGGTGACCGGGTCGAAGATCGGCCTGTAACCCGCGGTCCGGCGGATCGTGTTGTTGAAATTCGCGCGCTTGTAATCGATGCCGGCCTGAACATATTTGAGGAGGCCACCGCCGAACTCATACTTGGCATCGAAGCGGCCCGACCAGTTGCTCGACTTGCCGCCATAGGGTTCGGCGACCGAACTCAGGCCTTCGAGATAGGGTGCGGTATCGTTCGCGAGGGCCTGGAAGCCCGCCGCGCTGAAATAGGGTACGGGAAGCCCGCGCCCGGTGCGGGGACCGAAGAGCGTGACGACCGTCCCGGTCTGCGAATTGACCGCCGACGGATCCAGGTTGACCGAATCGGCGGGAAGATCGGTCGAAAAAGAAAGAGTCGTGTCGACAGGCGTCTTCGACGAGCCGCGCGCATAGCCTGCCCGGTAATCGAGCGTCAGGCCGCCAAGGGCGCTCGTCCCGCGGAAGCTGTAGCTGTCGGTGCTTGCCTCCACACCCTCGCGGTAAATGACGCTCGACTGCGCCTTGATAGAGCTGAAGAAGTCGCCGAACACATAACGGACCTGGCCATTCTCCGCCGGGACCGGTCGGAGAAAATCATAGCCCGCCGACGCCGCGCGAATGTCGTAGAAATCGTCGAGAGATTCGCTCGTGCGCCGCGAACGCACATAGTCGAAGCGCAGGTTCGTCGAATTGTCGACCTGCCACTCGGCCGACAGCGTGACGTTGGTCGTTTCCGACCTGGCAATGCTGCGGGTCGCCTGCGAGGCGCGCACGAGATATTCGGCGCCGTCCTCGAACGGGAACGGCGTGCGCGGGTCGATATCGTCGATGCGCGCCGGGCGTCCGTTGGCCCCCAGCGGCAGATAAGCTCCCGGCGTGCCGGTTACCGTATAGCCGTAGGTCGCAATATCCTGGTCGCGATACTGGAAGGAGGCGCTCACGCCGAACTGGTCGTTCGAGCCGAAACGCGCCGAAGCGGTGGCGGCGAGCTGATAATCCTGCCCATAACCCTTGCCGCGCAAGGTGCCGTCGGCCGAGATGTTGAAATAGCGCCGCGGGCGATCGAGCGGCGACTTGGTCTCGATCTCGACGAGCCCGCCGGTGCCGGCGCTGTCCTGGCTGGCCAGGAGCGTCTTGCTGATCTTGATCTCTGAGACCGAGTCCGAAAGCAGGTTCGAGAGATTGGCCGAACGCCCGATCCCGCTGCCCTCGGGCAGCGCGATGCCGTTGAGCAGAACCTGGTTATAATCCGGCGACATGCCGCGCACGATGATGTTGGTGCCGTCGGCGGTCTGGGGATCTTGCTGGAAACTCACCCCCGGCGCGCGCCGCAGCGAGTCCGAAATCGTGTTGCCGTTGAAATTGCCGAGCAGGTCGCCCGAAATCACCGTGGTGCTGTTCTCGGCGCTGCGCTC
>JAFAED010000289.1 GCA_023424275.1 Pseudomonadota bacterium
CTCTATCACTATGTGCAATATGGCCCGCCGCGCCAGTTCGGCGTGACGTTCAACGCGGCGCTGCGATAAGGGGAAGGGGGTGTCGGCGGCAATTCGCCGGCACACCCCGCCGCGCCAAGGGAATGGAATCGCAAAATCGATGCTGATGCTTCTGGGGTATCTCATGGTCCTGACCTTCATGGTCCTGATCATGACCAAACGCCTGTCCGCGCTCGTCGCGCTGACGATCATTCCCGTGATCTTCGGATTGTTCGCCGGTCACGGCGCCGACCTCGGCGACATGGCGGTCGACGGGATCGCGAAACTCGCGCCCACCGCAACGCTGCTGCTGTTCGCGGTGCTCTATTTCGCGGTGATGATCGATGCGGGCTTGTTCGATCCGCTGGTCGACCGCGTGCTGAAATTCGCGGGCGACAATCCGGTGCGCGTGTCGCTCGGCACCGCGATGCTCGCGCTGATCGTCGCGCTCGACGGTGACGGCGCGACGACCGCGCTGATTACCGTCACGGCCTTCCTTCCGGTCTATCGCCGCCTCGGCATGAATCCGCTCGTCCTCGCGGTAAATCTGGGTTCGGCGGCATGCGTGATGAATTTGACGCCGTGGGGCGGGCCGATGGGGCGCGCCGCGGCGGCGCTGCACGTCGATCCTGCCGACATCTTCGTCCCGCTGCTCCCGACATGGGCGGCGGGGATTGCCGGCACGCTGCTGATCGCCTGGCACCTCGGCCGCCGCGAGCGCGCGCGGATCGCGATCGAGGGCGCCGAGGTACATGGCGCCGGCGGTCCGATCCTGTTCGAGCGCGACGAGACGTTGCGCCGTCCGAAGCTTTTCTGGGTCAACCTGGGGCTGACGCTGCTGATCCTCGGCGCGGCGATCGGCGGTATCCTGCCGCTGCCGCTGGTGTTCATGATCGGCCTCGCGCTCGCGCTGCTGATCAACTATCCCAACGTGTCGCAGCAGGGCGAGCGGATCAAGGCGCACGCCGAAAACGGGCTGCCGATCGTGCTGCTGATCCTCGCTGCTGGTGCCTTCACGGGCGTGATGCAGGGAACCGGGATGATCGACGCGATGGCCGACGGCGCACTGACGCTCGTTCCCGCTGAGCTTGGCCCGCATATGGGCGTGGTGACGGCCTTCCTCGCGATGCCGCTGACCTTCGTGTTGTCGAACGACGCCTTTTATTTCGGTGTGCTGCCGGTGGTTGCGGAAACCGCTGCGCATTATCAGGTCGCGCCCGAAGTCATCGCGCGCGCCTCGCTCCTCGCGCTGCCGATCCACGGGCTCAGCCCGCTGACCGCGGCGATCTATCTGCTTGCGGGACTGGTCGGCAAGGATGTCGGCGAAATGCAGCGTTTCGGCCTGAAATGGGCGTTCCTGCTGTCGCTGATCCTGATCGCCGCCGCGACCCTGACGGGCGTCATCCTCTAACGCCGATAGCAGTCAAAAAATACGGGCCGATCCCGCGGAGGGATCGGCCCGTTTCAGGTCTCGCAAATGCTGCGAGGGTGCTTCAGAAACCCAGCCAGGTACCGTCCTGCAGCCGCTGCTTCGTCGCGCGCTGGCAATCGGCGTAGATGCCGAGGAAGCGGTTGACGCCGTCGACCCCCATCGCGAACGGATTGGGCGCCGCCGGATCGGCCTTCAACTGGCGCAGATGATAATACATGGCGCTTTGATAGGGGTGCGTGTTGATCAGTGTGTCGGCGCCGAGCTGCGCCGCCGCCGAGCGCAGATAGTCGGTCGAGATCGCATATTGTGCCGCTTCGTCGGGCTGGTCGTTGCCGCTCATGATCAGCAGGTTGCGGATGCCGCCCTGATGCTTCACCGGAACGACGACCGCCATCTGGCCCGGTGTGTGGCCTGGCGTCAGCATCGCGAAAACTTCGGTCGAAGGGCCGGTGCGGATCGCCTGCAGCCCGGTCTTCAGCCCAGGCGCCGCCTTGACCAATATGTCGAAGCGATCGGGGATCGAGCGGAGGCGCAGGTCACGCAGCGCGGCCGCTTCCTCTGCCGTCTTGGGCTTCGCGCGCGGCGAGGCGAGGGCATTGGCGGGTTCGACCGGCTGGCCCGCGAGCAGGGTCCGGCGCGCGGTGTCGATGATCTGGGCGTCGGGTTCGGTAATCACGACCTTGGCCTTCGGCGCCAGCTTGCGGACGGTGTTGACGCCGCCGGTATGGTCCCAGTGATAATGGCCGACAAAGACATGGGTGATATCCTTGGGGTCGAGCCCCGCCGCGGGCATTTCGGACAGTACCGCCTTTTCGAACTCCTCGGGCGTTCCCATCGTGTCGAACAACAGCAGCCCTTCGTCGGTCTTCACGACGACCACGCCGAGGCCGTTGGCGCCAAAATACCAGGCATTGTCGAGGAAGCGCACGCCGCCCGGCGTGAACAGTTCGCGGGCGTGGCCGGTGTGGAAAAAGCCTTTGGGCGATACCATGTCGCGCGTGACGTCGGCGGGGGTGTCGATCTCTTGCCCCGTGCCCGCGTCGCCGACGCTGCGATAGCCGGTTTCGCACCAGACGCGATATTCCCAGCGGATGAGCGGATTGTCGTCGACCATCGCGAGCGCCTTGGCCGCGTCGTTATAGCCGCGTGCGAGCGGCTGGTCGGGTTTCAAC
>JAFAED010000344.1 GCA_023424275.1 Pseudomonadota bacterium
GTGCGAACGCGCCGGCAAGCCGCTGGTGTTCGTCGTCAACGCCGCGACGCCGAAAGCGAAAATCACCAGCGAGGCCGCGGTCGCGCTGTCGCAGCATGGCACGGTCGCCCCGGTCACGCTGCATCACCGCACCGATTATGCCGCGTCGATGATCGACGGCCGCACGGTGATGGAAGTCGACCCCAACGGTCGCTCGGCCGAAGAAATCCGCCAGCTGTGGACTTATATGAACGACCGTCTCGAAAAGAATTTCCGCCGGACCGTCTTTGCCGCGCCGATCCCGACGCAGGGCAATTATGGTGCGGTTCGCCCGATGGGCGGTGGCTTTGGCCGCCGCATCGCTGGTCAGTGACGGGAGAGATGGGAACCATGGGCGAACCCAAACCCCTCGCATCGCTGAGCGCCGGACTATTGGCCCGCAAGGGCGGCGCGCGTCCCGCAATGCGTCGCCAGCCGCTGGGCAGCGGTCCCGCACCGCTCAATCCGGCCGGTTATGACGACCTCGGCTGGAACGACATGGGCTATGATGTCGATCCCGACCAGTCGAGCGAACCCGCACGCATGGTCGACCTGAAGCCGTTGCTGACCGGATCGGTGCTGGCGCACAATGTCGAGGCCGAACATGCGGTCGAAGATAGCGTCGGCCAAGAACTGACCCCGGTGCCGGTCGGACTGACCGACGATTATGGCGCCGACGAGTTCGAAGCCGAAGCGCCCGAAGTTCCCGAGGTCGTTCGCCAGCAGGAATCGCTGATCGAGCGCGTCGCCGCGGTCGCCCGCAAGGTCGAGGCGCGTCCTGCGCCCAAGGCCGAAGCGAAGGAAAAGGCGCCGCGCGCAACCCGTGCCCGCGAAAAGGCGGCGTTCACGCTGCGCCTCGATGCCGAGCGCCACTTGCGCCTGCGCTTGGCGAGCGCCGTGACGAACCGGTCGTCGCAGGTGATCCTGACCGACCTGCTCGACGAATATCTGTCGTCGCTGCCCGAAATCGACGCGATGGCGAGCCGCCTGCCGGCAGCACGCCCGGCGCGCCGGACGATGCAGCGCTAAGCGAAGCGCCCAACGAATTAGGGGACCTGTCATGAACCGCAAAATGCTGATGAAACTGGCCGTCTCGGGCCTTGTCCTCGGGGTCACGACCTCCGGGTGCAGCATGAACAAGATGGCCGAGGCGCCGTCGCGCGCCGCCGGCAAGCCCGCCGTTGCTGCCAAGTCGGCCGACAAGGCACGCGCCGCGCTGGAAGCGGGCAAGGTCAGCAAGGCCGTGAGCCTTGCCGAAGCAGCGGTTGCCGCCAGCCCGCGCGACGGAAGCTATCGCGCGCTGCTCGGCCAGGCTTATCTGAATGATGGCCGCTTTGCGTCGGCGACGTCGGCGCTGACCGAAGCGATGGAATTGGGCGCGAACGACAGCAACACGATCATCGCGCTGACGCTGGCGCAGATTGCGCAGGGCAAGGGGGGCGAAGCCATCCGCCTGCTGCAAGATCATCGCGACACGGTTCCGGCATCGGACATCGGGCTGGCGCTGGCGCTGGCGGGCGATAGCGAAGGCGCGATCTATGTGTTGAGCGAAGCGGCCCGCGCACCCGAAGCCGGCGCACGCACGCGGCAGAACCTGGCGCTCGCCTATGCGCTTGCCGGCCGCTGGGCGCAGGCGCGTATCCTGGCGTCGCAAGATCTTTCGCCCGCGAAGCTCGAAGCACGGATGGCCGAATGGTCGAAGCTGGCCGAAACCCCGGATTCGCAGCTGCGCGTTGCCAGCCTGATCGGGACGAAGGCGCAGCAGGATGCCGGCATGCCGGTCCGCCTCGCGCTCAACAATTTCAGCGAAACGCAGATGGCGTCGGCCGATAGCGTCGCCCCGGCCAGCGCCGATCCGGCGCCGGTCGAAGCCTATGCGCCGCCGCCGCCGGTGCTCGCCGACTCGGGCAGCGCCATTCGCAGCGTCGAACTGCCGATGCCCGAACGCGGTGCCGACGGCGTCGTGCCGGTCACCGAACTGCCGCAGCCGAAGGCCGCAGGCGAAGTCCTGATGGCCGATGCCGCGCCCTATCGCGCCGCGCCGCGCGTCGCGGGCGAAGGCCGGTTGCGTCCGATGCAGCAGCAGGCGCTGGAACTGGCGACGAAAATCGTCCCCAAGGCGTTCGACAGCAAGAAGCCGACGGGCTGGGCGGTTCAGCTCGGCGCCTATGACAGCCTCGGCATCGCCAAGGAAAAATGGGGCGGGCTGAAAAAGCGCAACGGCGTGCTCGCCAATTTCCCGGCATCGAGCCACGCCGCGACGGTGAACGGCCGCACCTTCTATCGCCTGACGGTCAACGGCTTGGCGACGCGCGCCGACGCCAAGAGCCTGTGCAACGAATTGAAGGCGCAAGGCCAGACCTGTTTCATCCGTGCGATGGGCGGCAATGAAAGCATTCAGTGGGCGGCGAAAGCCGGCCCGGTGCGGCTCGCTTCGCGCTAAAACGCCTTTTGCGAACAAGGGGGAGGGGCGTGGCCGCGAGGCCGCGCCTCTTTTCGTTCGGGGTGGCTTGGTGCGCCGCGATCAGAAGCGGAAGAAATAGGGCATGCTTTCGAGCGTCTCGACGACCTTGCACTTCGCCGCCGCGCTCTTGCAGCTGTCCATCACCGA
>JAFAED010000291.1 GCA_023424275.1 Pseudomonadota bacterium
TGCTCCGCCGCCCGCCGCAACGCCGGATCAGCCGCGACGGCCTCTGGACGCGCGCCAGACATGTCGAGCACCACGGGGCAGCGGCATGAGCTATGTCGAATGGATCGCGGCGGCGTTCGTGCTGACCAATGTCGCGCTCGTGGCGCTGCGCAGCGTGTGGAACTATCCGTTCGCGCTCGTCGCGGTGACGCTCTACGCCTTCGTCTTCTTCGACGCGAAGCTGTACAGCGACATGCTGCTCCAGGGCTTTTTCTTTGCGCTCAATCTTTACGGCTGGGCCGCCTGGATGCGTGCGCGAGACGATAGCGGCATACCCGTTGGCTGGATGACCGATCGCGCACGGCGGGGCTGGGCGCTCGCAACGATCGCCGCGTGGGTCGGCTGGAGCTTTGCGATGGACCGCTATACCGACGCGATCGCGCCGTGGGTCGATGGGGCGATCGCGATGCTCAGCATCACCGCCCAATGGCTGCTCGCGCGGCGCCGCGTCGAAAGCTGGTTCCTGTGGATATTGGTCGACCTGATCGCGATCCCTCTGTTCGCCTCGCGCGGCCTCTATGCGACCAGCGCGGTCTATGTCGTCCTGCTCGGCCTGTCGATCGACGGCCTGCTCCAGTGGCGGCGCGCGGCGGCGACGGGCCGGGTGGCGCTATGACGCGGCATCTCTGCCTTCACGGCGCCGAAAGTACGGGCAAATCGACGCTCGCGCCGCGCATCGCGCTCCAACTCGGCGGGCTCGTCGTTCCCGAATATGGTCGCACCTATGCCGAGGCGAATGGCACCGATCTCGACGAGGTCGACCTGCTCGCCATCTTCGACGGGCATCGCGCCGCAACGCGCGAGGCGCTCGCGCAGCACCCCGAATGGCTGGTGTCGGATACCGATCCGCTGATGACGCAGGCATGGGCCATCATGCTGCTCGGTCGCCGCCTTCCCGAAATCGACGCGTGGGGCGAGGTTGCCGACCTTTACCTCGTCCCCGCGATGGACTTGCCATGGGAGGAGGATGGCACGCGCCTGTTCGGCAGCGAGCTGGCGCGGGTGCAGTTCATGGAGGTCGCGATCGCCGAACTCGACCGGCGCAAACTCCAATGGGCGTGGGTCGAGGGCGAAGGCGATGCGCGGTTGCAAAGCGCGCTCGCAGCGATAGCGGCGGCGGATTGGCCCTGAGGGGATCGGGCCTGCTCCCGCGTCGCTAACGGCCGCTTTCCGGCCCGAGTTCGGCCTTCAGAAAGGCCACGATCTTCGGCCAGCTGTCGATTCGCGCGGCTGCATTCCCCTCCGCCGTCCCGCCCAATTTGCTCCATTTCTTCGCCGCAGCCGCGTCGGTGAACGGCGCTCCCATCACGGCGTGGCCTGCGTCCTTATAGCGAAGGACGACGGGATCGGCCGCGCCCCCGGCCTTTGCGCGCTGGGCGATCTGGTCCGCCATCGGGCAGCTCGGCCACAGTTTCTCGTCCTCGCCGCAGACGAGGAGCAGCTTGCCCCTATATTTCTCGACCGGAATGATCGCGGCGCGATTCCGGTCGAGTTCCTTGAGGCCGCCCTCGAACACCGCCATCAGGCCGCGATTGTCGGGCTGCCCCTTATAGGCAAGGTGCGGCACCGGCTCGCCCTTTTCGCTCCACGACGAGCTGAACGATCCGAGCATGTAATTTTCACCGCTCATCCCGTCCCAGACGACGCTGGACGGCATGCCGAGCGCGACCGCGCGGATGCCCGGATAGCGCGTCGCGACGAGCAGCCCGGCCTCGGCCCCCTTCGAATAGCCGACGATGCCGATCCGCGCCGGATCGACCCCCGGCTGCTTCTTCAGCCAGTCGAGGCCCCGGTAAAAATCTTCGAGCGGGACATTTTTGAGCTTTGTCGGCTTTCCCGGCGCGTTGTGATAGGCAAGCTGGAGGACGCTATAGCCTTCGCCCTGCAACAACAGCGCCTGCGCGCGGAGTTCGCCCGCAAGGCCGCCTTCGGAGCCGCCGAGCAGAAGGATCGCCGGATGCGGACCAGCGCCACGCGAGGGAAAATAATTGGCAAGGATGCCGTCTGCGGCGATGCGTCGCCCTTCGGGACCGGGCTGGACGATCTTTGCCGGTGCCGGTGGTTGCGCCAGCATATAGGCAAAGCCACCCGCGCCAATGATCGCCATCGCGCCGACCGCACCCAACACAATCTTCCACCGTCGCCTCATGACGCCCCTCCATCCTGCTGTATTATTTAGATACTACCGCAAGGGTCAGGGCACAAGGGGCGGGCGTCAGCCCTCGCCGGCGATCCGGCGGCGCGCGTCTTCGCGATAGAGCGTCCAGTCGGCAGGGCATTTGTCCACCGCTTTCGGCAGGCCCTGCATGCCTTCGGTCACCCAGAAATCGTTGAAGATCGAGCAATAGCAGGCGCGAACCTGGAGCTTCCACCGCTCCTTGTTAAACCGTTGCCAAACCTCTTCGGATGCAGGCGTGCGCGGAAAGCTGACAAATTCGATCGCTTCGCCGGGCCGCACGGCGATCCCGGTCGAGGGCGAGGTGGAAAAGCGCAGGCTTTACGCTGCGTTTTGCGTGCAGCATGTCCGGATCAAGTCGAGCGGCGTGGTGATCGGCTTGCCCTCATAGCGGATTTCGACGGGACCGAGGATCGCAGGCCCGACGCCATTGTTCGTGAGCGTCAGCGCAATATCCTGATTGCCTTCCTCGTCGCCGTTGCTGGTGCCGAAGGTGACAAAGGGCATGACGCCGCCGGTCTGCATCTTCTGCGTCGCGTCGGCCTGGACAAAGGCGAACCAGGCGAGCGCGAGCGAGGCGATCAGCGCCGGGAGCCCGATCAGGAAATGTGCGATGGTAATCAGCGGCAGGTAGCCGAGGAGCCGGGCTCCGACCACGGCGGGGGATGGGTCAGGGGACGGTGCGCCTTCGGGCGCGGCGTCGCGGTTCGGCGTTTCGGTCATCGGCTTCCTTTATCTTCCGGTCCCGACCCTAACGGGGCGCCGCGCATTTTCCAATGCGGCCGTCTTCCTGAAGGGGGTTCCCGGCACGCGGCTTCGGTTGAATCGGGGTCGCCAGCCCCGCCCTTTGTTGTTTATGTATCGGCGATGCTGACGATCTTCTCCGCGCTCGCCCCCGTGCTCGCCTTTGCCGCCCAGGCTGTGACCGTTCCGCCGCAAGCCACGCAGTTGCCGCCGCCGGTCCCGCCCGTACCCGCGCCCGTCGCGCCGGTGGTGGAGGCCGATACGCGGCCCCATGTCGCGCTCGTCACCGACCTTGGGACGATCGTCGTGCGCATCGAGGACAAGCGCGCGCCGATCACCAGCGCCAATTTCCTCCGCTATGTCGATACGAAGCGGATGGATGGGTTCAAATTCTACCGCTCGACCAAAAGCTGGGGGCCGGCAAACCAGCTGGTGCAGGCGGGCAATCGCGGCGACGCGCGCAAGAATTTCCCGCCGATCGCGCACGAGCCGACCAAGACAACCGGCCTCACCAATTGCAAGGGTGCGCTGTCGATGGCGCGGCTCAACCCCGGCGATGCGACGACCGACTTCTTCCTGCTCTTGTCGGACATCAAGGGGTTCGACAGCGACGCGCCGGGCGGCGACGGCGTGGGCTTTGCGGTGTTCGGGGAAATCGTCGCGGGTGCCGACATCGCCGAGGCGATCTTCAACGCGCCGATTTCGCCGACGGCGGGCGAAGGTGTGATGGTCGGCCAGATGATCGAACCGCAGGTGACGATCAAGACCGCGCGGCGCGTCCCGGCACCCGCCGGTGCACCGAAGGGATGCGTGGTGAAGGGGAGCTAAGATGGTGACCCTTTTCCCGTCACCCCCGCGAAGGCGGGGGTCCCGCTTGTCCCGCTGCGCGTGAGCAAGGGCGGTCACGTCTACATAATGGCTGACCGCTACCGCGGTACGATCTATATCGGCGTAACTGCGCATCTTTCCGCCCGGATAATGCAACATCGAACTGGCGGCGGGTCGGACTTCTGCAAGCGGTACGGCCTCGATCGACTCGTCTATGCCGAACCCCACCAGGACATCCGCGATGCCATCGCCCGCGAAAAGGCGATGAAAAAATGGAACCGCGAATGGAAGGTCCGGCTGATCGAGGAACAGAATTCCGATTGGCTCGATTTGTTCAATACCCTCAATGCATGAAAGCGGGACCCCCGCCTCCGCGAGGGTGACGAAGGGATAAAAGACCGCGATCGGTTGCGATCATTTATTTTGCGTTCATCTGCGCTGTGGCTATACCGCGCGCATGACTCAATCTGCCTCCTCGCGCGCGACCGTGCGCTTGCTCGCCGCCGCACTGATGATCACGCCCTTGGCTGCCTGTGCCGGAGGCGGCGGGGTCAAGAAGGATACGCGCTACGTCGCGCGCGACGTCAACACGCTGTATCGTGCGGCGCAGGACCGGCTCGACCGCAAGCAATATGGCCTTGCCGCGGCGCTGTTCGACGAGGTGGAGCGCCAGCATCCCTATTCGCCCTGGGCCCGCCGCGCGCAGCTGATGAGCTCGTTCAGCTATTATATGGACCGCGAATATACCCCGGCGATCGAGGCGGCGCAGCGCTTCCTCGCGATCCACCCGGGCAACAAGGATGCGCCCTACGCTTATTATCTGATCGGCCTCAGCTATTATGAGCAGATCAGCGACGTCACCCGCGACCAGAAGATTACCCAGCAAGCGTCGAACGCGCTGGGCGAAGTGATCCGCCGCTATCCCGACAGCCGCTATGCGGCCGACGCGCGGCTCAAGGTCGATCTGGTGCAGGACCATCTGGCGGGCAAGGAAATGGAAATCGGCCGCTTCTATCAGCGCAGCTCGAACTGGCTGGCGGCATCGATCCGTTTTCGCGAAGTCATCGACAAATATCAGACGACCAGCCACGCGCCCGAGGCGCTCTATCGCCTGACCGAATGCTATCTGTCGCTTGGTATCCCCGCCGAAGCGAAGAAATCGGCGGCCGTGCTCGGCGCCAACTATCCGGGCAATGAATGGTATCAGCGCGCGTACAAGCTGATGCAGCGGCACGCGCCCAGCGCCTGATCGTTCGCGCGTAGATTCTGCCTTTGTTCTGCGGTAAGGGCAGGGCATGCTGACGGCACTCTCCATTGCCAATATCGTTTTGATCGAACGGCTCGACCTCGAATTCGAGGCCGGGCTGGGCGTGCTGACGGGCGAGACCGGCGCGGGCAAGTCGATCCTGCTCGACGCGCTCGGGCTTGCGCTCGGCGCGCGCGCCGACAGCGCACTGGTGCGGCAGGGCACCGACAAGGCGCAGGTCGCCGCCAGCTTTACCACGCCCGCGCCGGACACGCCGCTCGCCGCGCTGCTCGCCGAAAACGAGATTGCGCAGGACGCCGGCGAGCCGCTGCTGATCCGCCGCACGCTGAAAGCCGATGGCGGCAGCCGCGCCTTCCTCAACGACCAGCCCTGTTCGGCGGCGCTGCTGCGCGAGGTTGGCAGCTATCTCGTCGAAATTCACGGCCAGCACGACGACCGCGGGCTGCTCGCGCCCGCCGGGCACCGCGCCTTGCTCGACGCCTATGCGCGCGCCGACACGCGCGGCGTTGCTGCCGCCCACACCGCATGGCGCGCGGCGGAGGAAAAGCTGGCCGCCGCAAGGGCTGCCATCTCCGAAGCCGAGCGCGACCGCGAATGGCTCGAACATTGTGTCGCCGAATTGCAGGCGCTTGGCCCCCAACCGGGCGAAGAGGCCGAACTCGCCGAAGCACGCGCCGCGATGCAAAAGGGCGAAAAGCTCGCGGGCGACCTCGGCGCGATCATGGAGGCGTTCGAGGGCAGCGAAAGCGGTCCCGCGCAGCTGCGCGGCGCGGCGCGGCGGCTCGACCGGCTTGCGGGCGACCATCCCTTGCTTGCCGAGGCACTCGCGGGGCTCGACCGCGCGATCATCGAGGCCGACGAGGCGGAGACGAAACTTCACGAAGCCGCGCGCGCGATGGAATATGATCCCGAACGGCTCGAGGCGACTGAAACGCGATTGTTCGAACTGAGGGCGATGGCGCGCAAACATAATGTCCAGCCCGATGAGCTCGCCGAACTCACCGGCACGCTCGCCGCGCGGCTCGACGCGATCGAGGGTGGCAGCGCGGGGCTTGCCAAGCTCGAAGCTGCGGTGGCCGAAACGGCGGCCGCCTACACCCACGCGGCGACCGCGCTCTCCGATCAACGCAGCAAGGCGGCGACCCGGCTCGACACGGCGGTCGCGGGCGAGCTGGTACCGCTGAAACTCGACGCCGCGCGCTTCCAGACGCTCGTCGAACGGCTGCCCGCCGAACGCTGGAGCGCCGAGGGTATGGACCGCGTCGAATTTCTCATCTCGACGAACCCCGGCGCGCCCTTCGCGCCGCTCGCAAAGATCGCGTCGGGCGGCGAACTCTCGCGCTTCATCCTCGCGCTGAAGGTCGCGCTCGCCGAAGAGGGCGGCGCCGACACGATCATCTTCGACGAAATCGACCGCGGCGTCGGCGGCGCGGTGGCGAGCGCGATCGGCGAACGGCTGGCAAGGCTTGCGGGCGCCGGCAAGCAATTGCTCGCGGTGACGCACAGCCCGCAGGTCGCGGCGAAGGGCGCCGCGCATTTCATCATCGCCAAGTCGAGCGAGGGCATCGTTACGCGCACCAGCGTCCATCAACTCGATGACGCGGGCCGCCGCGAAGAAATCGCACGCATGCTTTCGGGGGCGGAGGTAACAGAGGAAGCGCGAGCGCAGGCCGAGCGATTGCTGGAGGTGGCGGTGTGAGCGAAGCGACAATCACCCTGTGGCGTCCGGTCGGACCAAATGAACTGGCCTTGATCCGCAACAGCGGCATGCGGGCGTTTCCGCCTCGCCTGCCCGAGCAGCCGATATTCTATCCGGTCACCACCGAAGAATATGCGATCAAGATCGCCAGCGACTGGAATGTCAGAGCGAGCGGTAGCGGCTTCGTGACCCGCTTCGACGTCCTCAAATCCTATCTCGACCAATATCGGGTCGAAACGGCCGGCGGCCGGGCACATCAGGAATATTGGATACCGGCCGAGGATCTCGAAAACTTCAATTCCGCCATCGTCGGTGAAATCGTCGTGACCCGCGAATATTATGCGGATGGAAGCGCGGAATGATTGCGCACCCGCTCGACCGGCCGATCTGGAGCATGCTCACCGGACGGCAGGCGCATCTCGCCGAAGGCGACGCGCGCGCGGTGCGGATCGATCGCGGCTATGGCGTGTTCGGCGTTGCAGCCGATACGGGTCCCGACGCACAGGCGGCGCTTGCCGCGCTGGTTCCGGGCGACGGCGAAATCTGGATCGTCGAGGGGGAGCCCTGGGAGGTTCCACCCGGCACGCGCGAAGTGAAACGCGCGGTGCTGGCGCAGATGGTCGCCGAGGGCCCGCCGCCCGCGCCGCGCGACGGCGAACCCGCGATCCTTGCGCTTGGCGACGAAGACGCCCCCGAAATGGCCGCGCTCGCCGAGCACGCCAAGCCCGGCCCATGGGAGCCGAAGACGCATCTTTACGGCCCCTTCTTCGGCATTCGCGAAAATGGCCGCCTGCTCGCGATGGCGGGGCAGCGCATCCTTGTTCCCGGCATGGCCGAGGTCAGCGGGGTCGCGACGTGGGCGGATTGCCGTGGACGCGGGCTTGCCCGGACATTGATCGGCCATGTCATGCGCGCAATGGTGGCGCGCGGCGAAACGCCTTTCCTGCACAGCTACGCCGACAACGCCGGCGCCATCGGCCTCTACGAATCGCTCGGTTTCCGGATCCGGCGGCAGGTGCATGTGCTGGTGATCGCAAAAGGATGAACCGGCGCGAGCATCTGGCCGCGATGCTGGCGATGGCGGCGGCGCTGCTGCCGATGGGGCAATTACAGGCGCTGGAGGCACGAATGGAAGAGCTTGTTCCCGAATATGGCCTGATCGGCCAGATGATGGCGCAGCCCGGCAAGCGCGCCGAACTGGTTGCGATACTCTCCGAGGGGACAGGCGCGATGCCCGGCAACATGGCCTATCTGATCGGCGAGGACAGCGCGAACCCCGACGCGATCTGGATCGTCGAACTGTGGGAAACGAAGGAGGCGCATGCAGCGTCGCTGAAACTTCCTGCGGTACAGGCGGCGATCGGGAAAGGTCGCCCGCTGATCGCAGGATTTGGTACTCGCGCCGAGTTCAAGCCGGTGGCAAAGACCCGTGCATGACCGAAATCGAATCCCTGTCGCAGGCCGACGCCGCCAACGAACTGATGCGGCTCGCAAAGCAGATCGCCTATCACAGCAAACGCTATCATGCCGAGGATGCGCCCGAGATTTCGGACGCCGATTATGATGCGCTCGTCCGCCGCAACAATGCGCTCGAAGCCGCCTTCCCGGCGCTGATCCGTGCCGACAGCCCGAACAGCCAGGTAGGCGCGGCGGTCGAGGCCTCGCCGCTCGCCAAGGTCACGCATGCGCAGCGGATGATGAGCCTCGACAATGCCTTCGCCGCCGAAGATGTTGAGGAATTCGCCGCGCGCGTGCGGCGCTTCCTCAATCTCGACGCTGGCGCGGTCGTCGCGATGACCGCCGAGGACAAGATCGACGGCCTGTCCTGCTCGCTGCGCTA
>JAFAED010000569.1 GCA_023424275.1 Pseudomonadota bacterium
GGATCGAGCGGGGCTATCGCATGTCCGCCCGCAATCAACGGATCGAGTTCGGGATCGGATAGCCAGGCACGGTCGGCGGCGCGGATGATCCGTTCGTTCCCGACATCGGCGGTCCACAGCATATCGGGCTCGGGCGGCGGCACGGCGGCGGCGGCGGGAAGGATCGCGGCAGGCGAAAGCCCGCGCGCCTGCAGCCAGCCCGTCCACGCCGTCATCGCGGCATGGGTCGTCACCGCAACCGGAACCGCCTGTCCGTCGCCCGCCGGCAGACCGGCGACGACATGCAGCGCCGCCGCATCGCCGAGGCTGCCGCGAAGCGCGTCGATCCGCGCCGCAGCGGCGGCCTGCGCGGGCGCAGCGTCGGGGTAATGGAGCCAGCGCAGCGGCACATCGGCAGCGGGTGCGAGCGCGACGAGGCGATCATCGGGGCTGTCGTCGCGCGGTTTTTCCCACGCGCCGACCCATCCATCGTCCTGCCCCGAATCGACGATCACGCCGTCGTCGACGCGTAGCCAGGCGGCATCGGGGCCATCACCTTCGCCAAGCGCTGCCACCGGGGGCAGCCAGAGAAGCAGCGTGCGCGTCATCTCAGTCGCTCTCGCCCCAGTCGCGGCGCACGATCACCGGCGGCGTCATCCCTGCGGACGGCGCCCCGCCATTGGCATCGATCAGCGAAACTGCGGTCAAGAAACCGTCCCCCATCGTTACGTTCGTCGTCAGTGTCAGCCAACGGCTGTTCACGCCGGCTTGTTCGGCCACATCGGTTGGCGGCTTGCGTCCTTCGAACGGCCCCGCCTCCCAGAATCTCACGCTGCTCCCATAGCCGCCTGCGGGGCGCGCCGCCAGCGCTGCCCGCGCTTTGGCAACGGTGATTTCACCGGGAAGCAGCATCGCGACGAGCGGCGCCTGTTCGGGGGCCAGCGTGTTGACGTTGAGCCGCACCGGATCGGTCACCGGCAGCACACAAATCCACGGTTTGAGCCGCGCATAGATTTTGGGGGTCACCCCGCGCACCGCGCGCAGTTCGCTGACATCGGCCATCTTGCGGTTGGCGGGGAGATAGGCGCCCGGCATCGCGCGATAGGCATTATCCTCGGCGCCGAGCGGGCCATCGTTGCTGTCGCTGTCGATCCAGTCGCCCGTCGCGCCAGCGATCGCCTGGGCCTGCCCCGGATCGATCCCGAGCAAGGTCATCAGTTCGCCGAACTGCCGCATCGCGCCCGACCGCTGGCTGAACCGTCCGGGCACGGTTTCGGCGACGAGGCTGTTGAGGTTGAAGCAGTTGTTGGCATCGGTGAGCTTTGCGCGGCCCTCGCCGCCGGGCAGCGGCAGCGTGAAATCGCGTCCGAGCCAGTTTCCGGCGAGCGTCAGCTTCGCCGGGTCGCGTCCGACGAGGTCGGCGACGCGGCGCAGCGCAATCTGTTCGGCGGCAAAGGCATAGGCGCGGCCCTGATCGACCGTCGCGGAGCTGCCCGCGATACGCGTCGCGAGCGTCAGCCGGTCGAGCGCGGTCGCCGCGATCACCGCCATCACCGCAACGAGCAGCAATACGGTCAGCAACGCGGCGCCGCGCTCGTCTTTCGTGCCGGGGTTCATGGCGTCGGTACGCCTGCGATCGGCGGAGGCGGCAGCGTCGGCGCGGTAAGGAACAGCATCGTCAGCGCCTCGCGCCCGGTGCGCGACAGGCGCACCTCGACCGCGCGCGGCAGGCGGTCGCCGGGTTCGGAATTCCAGCTTTCGCCCCAATTTCCCTTGTCGTCGCGGTAACGCACCGCGACCCGTGCGACGTCGGCGACGAGGCGGTCGCCCTCGCCGAGCGCGGTGCCGTCGAGCATCGGCTGCGTCGCGCGGCGCCATTCGCCGCCGACCTGTGCATAGGCGACGCGCTCGATGGCCGGGCGCGCGCCCCCGTCAGCCGATCCCGCGCCGCCGTGGACGAAAGCGAAACCGTTCGGGGAGCCGACGAAGGCGGGAACGGCCTCTCCCGCCGGGCCGCGCGTCGAGCGCTGGACGGCTTGCGCGAGGTCGTTCGCCATCACGGCGCGAAGGCGGTTGATCCCGCCCATCGCCTTCAGCCGTTCCTGCACCGCATCTTGCGTATCGACGCTGCTGCGCAGCAGGCCGACCCCCATCGCCGCGATCGCGGCGAAGATCGAGAGCGCAACGAGCATCTCGACAAGGGTGAAGCCGCGTTCGTCCCTCATCGCGACGGCCGGATGATCGTCAGCGCCGCCTGTCCGCGCCCGCTTTCGGGGCGGACGAGCAGGTCGACGCGCAAAAGGCTGTCGTCGGCGGTTTTTGCGACGCGCTGTTCGACGCGCCAATTGCGCCCCGCGTTCGCGACGCCGATCGCGCTGTTGCCGATCGTCGGCGGGGCAGGATCGGTCCACAATTCGACCGCGCGGTTCTGCGCAACGATGCCCGCCATCGTGCTTTCGTCGAGGTCGCCCGCAGTCCGCACCGCATAAGCGTCGAGGCGGATCAGCGCGAGCGCGGCAATGCTGATGACGCTGAGCGCCACGAGCATTTCGAGCAAGGTAAAGCCGCCTTCGCCGGACAGCGAACGACGGACGCCATCATTGCCCACGGCTGATCTCCCCGGTTGCGGAGACGCGGATGACTTCGCGTGCGTCGCCGCCGGTCAGCATGACGGCCTGCGGCGTGGGGCTGATACCAACGCGATCGAACAGGATGCGGGCGGCGCCCTGCCCGTTTCCCGCCGCGAAGCGTACATCGGCGGGCCAATTCCGCCGTTCGAAGGCACGGCCGGGCAGCGGCTGCCATTCGCCCGCCATGCGCCGTTCGAAGCCGTAACCCGAGGGGGCAAAATTGACCGCAACGCTACGCCCCTCGATCACCGCGACATCGCGCGCGGCAGCGAGGCGCGCGGCAAGCCGGTCGGCTTCGCTGCGCACGGTACGTTCCTCGCCCGGAATGGTGAGCACGACCGCAGTCGCCGCGAGCGCCATGACCGCAAGCACGACCATCAGTTCGACCAAGGTGAAGCCGTTGGGGGTGAAGCCCTTGGCGTGAGGACGCGCGCGCGTCTCAGCGGTCGGCGCGAATATCCGCATTGTCGTCGGTCCCGCCGGGCGCACCGTCGGCGCCGAGCGACCAGACGTCGAACGCCTTTCCGTCCGGCCCGGGCGCCTGATAATTATAGGGGCGGCCCCACGGATCGGCGGGCAGCGTCTTGATATAGCCGCCACGACGATAGCGTTCGGGCTGTGCCAATGCGGGCGGCGCGGTGACGAGCGCATTGAGGCCGTCGGTCGAGGCCGGATAGGTCAGATTGTCGAGCCGATACTGTTCGAGCGCATTTTCGAGCGTCGCAATATCGGCCTTGGCCTTGGTCACCATCGCACGGTCCTGGCTGGGCAGGACGTTGATCATCACCACCGTGGCGAGCAGGCCGATGATGAAGATCACGACCATCAATTCGGTCAGGGTAAAGCCGCGCTCGTCGGTCTTGCGGCGCAGAGCCGGCGACCGGCCGCGATCAGAATAGGACGTATCGAGCATCAGGCGAAAGATTA
>JAFAED010000576.1 GCA_023424275.1 Pseudomonadota bacterium
GTTCCACAATGGCGACAAATTGTCGGTCTCTCTCCAGACCCTGGAACTCAAAGCCGAGGCGACCGGAACACGGCTGTTCCACACCGAACAGGCCTCTTATTTTTCCGGTGGCATGGACGCGGTCAGCGGCCGCGAGCATGGCACGGCCTGGCATGTCGACAATCTGGTCGCCGTCATCGAGGGTCGCGAAGCGAGGGCCTTTGCATGACGCTCGAACTTTTTGCGCACCCTTTCTCTTCCTATTGCCAGAAGGCGCTCATCGCATTTTACGAAAATGATATTCCCTTCATCTACCGGATGATGGAGGATCCCGGCGTCGGCGAAGAACTGGCATCGTTATGGCCGATAAAGCGCTTTCCGATGCTGCGCGAAAATGGGCGAACCGTGGTCGAAACCACGATCATCATCGAGTATCTTCAACTGCATCATCCGGGATCGGTGAAGTTGGTTCCCGAAGACCCGGATCTGGCGATCGAAGTGCGGATGCTCGACCGCTTTTTCGACAATTATGTCATGACACCCCAAGGCAAGTTTGTATTCGACGTGCTTCGTCCGCCGGAAAGTCGCGATCCCTTCGGCGTCGAAGAGGCTCGCAACATGCTCGACAGCAGCTATGCGTGGCTCAACCGAAGAATGGAGCATCGCATTTGGGCCGTCGGCGATCACTTTACACTTGCCGATTGTGCGGCTGCGCCCTCGCTCTTCTATGCCGACTGGACGCATCGAATTCCGGAGCAATATGAACATCTTGCGGCCTATCGAGCGCGGCTGCTCGCGCGGCCGTCGTTCGCACGCGCGATCGACGAGGCGCGTCCCTTTCGGCACTATTTCCCGTTAGGAGCACCCGACCGCGACTAAAATGGCCGCGAAATGCGCGGTGGGCCATTGCCCTGGCCTGTTTGCCCCGGAAGGCGCGGCCGCCCGGTCTTGGCCGCCTGGCGGCAAGGCGCTCATGCACCATGGGGAATGGTCCTGGGCTAATTGCCCGGGGCGGGTTCGTCCGTGTCGATCGCGGGGAGGGTGAAGCGAACCGACGTGCCGCCATTGTCGCGGTTCGCGACCTCGATACGGCCGCCGTGCGTGCGGACGATCGACTGGCAGATCGACAGGCCGATCCCCATCCCGGACGCCTTGGTCGTGAAAAAGCCCGTGAAAACCCTGTCGAGGTCGCCGGGTGCGATGCCGGGGCCCGAATCTTCGACCGCGATTTCGATCGAACCGTCCCGATGCGCGGTTTTGACGAGGACCTGGCGTTCGGAGCTGTCGCTCGCATCGATCGCCTGAAAGCTGTTGACGAGCAGGTTGACGAGAACCTGATGGAGCTGGACGCGGTCGCCGCGGACGAGGGGGAGCGCAAGGTCGAGCTGGGTCGCCAGCACGATGCGTTTTTCACGGCCTTCCCGCCGGATGAAGCCGAGCGCTTCGCGCACGACCTCGTTCATGTCCAGATCGGTCAGGACCGGCGCACGGTTGGTCGCCATGCGATGGATACGCTCGATGACCGCATTGGCATGTTCGGCGCTGTCGATGATGCGGCCGATCGATCCCGCGACACGATCCTGCGAACCCCCCTGTGCAAGCCAGCGCATGCTGGCGCCCGCGTTGGTGATGATTGCCGTCAGCGGTTGCCGGACCTCGTGCGCGATCGACGCGACCATTTCGCCGAGCGTCGAGATGCGCGCGGCATGCGCCAGGTCGGCCTGCAGTCGCCGCAGGTCGGACTCCGCGCGCAACTGGTTGGTGATGTCGACCATCGTGATGAATGTGGTGAACAGATCTTCTGGCGGCTGCGGATAGGTGACGAGGAACAGCACATCGATCACACGCCCGTCGAAGGTGTTGATCTTGAGTTCCTCGACATGATTGCGTTCGCCGTGGAAATGGGCGTTCATCACGCGCATGGCCGCATCCGGCGTCGCTTCGAAGATATAGCGGACGGGGTTCAGATATTGCGCTTTGTCCCCGCCCAAAAGGCCTATCGCGGCATGGTTCACGTCGGTCACCATGACCGTGTCGCAGGCATAGTCGACCAGTTCGGGATGTTCGGCGAGATAGGACATGATGTCCGTTATCCCTTCGGCGCGCAGCTTTTCGAACACCTCGCCCGGACTCCGGGCGTCGACCTGCCAAAGCGGGATCGGCATATGTTCGAGCAGACGATCGAAGCCGATGGCGGCGTTGCCGTCCGGCGACCCCGATCCGCTTTGGCCCGCGAGGCCGATATCCCCCGACTGATTTGCGTCTTGTTGATCGGTGCCATCCATTCGAAGGTCCATCTGTCATCTGGGGCAATTGCGAGGCAAGATACCCTTGTCCGGTGGGGCGCACGATCCCCGAATGGGGGATATGCGCGTGTCACTGTTCAGGCGTTGGCCGCGCTGGGGCGGCTGACGAACGCCCTTGCGAACACTCAGGCCGATTCCCATCCGGCGCGCGCGGGCTGCGGCGTGTCGATGATATGCGCGCGGCCCGCGAGCAGGCCGAAAAGGGTGAGCCCCCCGGAAAGGACAATGCCGATGAGCAGCGGGGTCGACCAGCTCCCCATCCGGTCGTGCAGCAGTCCGGCGAGCGTCGGGCCGGTCGACGCAAGCAGATAGCCGACACATTGCGCCATGCCCGACAGTGCGGCAGTCTGGCCGGCGTTCCCCGCGCGAAGGCCCATGAACATGAGCGCGAGCAACATACTGGCCCCCGATCCAAAGCCGAATATGGCCGCCCAAAGCGTTGCCCAGCCGGGCAACAGCCATAGCCCCGCCAGCGATGCGGCCATCAAAAGGCCCGATGCGGCGGCGGGGAGGCGCTGGTCCTTCATGCGCACAATGAGCGCCCCCAGCACAAACCCCGGGGCGGCGGACGCAAGCTGCATGATGCCGTGGATCGTTCCCGCAGCCGACGCCGAATAGCCCGATGCGGTCAGGATGGCGGGCAGCCAGGCGATCATCACATAGAAAAGGAACGAGTTGATCGCCATGAACAGCGTCACCTGCCACGCCAGCGCCGATCGCCAGACCGGTCCGCCATGCGGCGGCGTCGCCGTTCCGCGCGCGGGAACGGTGTGGCCGCCGAGCTGCGCACTCCAGATCATCAGCGCGGCAATCGGGGCCAGCGCCACCGAACCGAGCGCGATTTTCCATTGGAAGGTGGCCGCAAGCGGTACGGCGATGGCGGAGGTCAGCGCGGCTACGGCGCTCATCGCTATGACGACGAACCCCGTGATGGCCGGCACCTTTTTGGGGAAGTCGCGTTTGACGAGGCTGGGCAGCAAGACATTTCCGACCGCGATGCTTGCGCCGATCAGGAAGGTGCCGACAAAGAGCGCCCATTCGGGTCCCGATGAGCGCAGCGCAATTCCGGCGACGAGCAGCGTCAAGGCCATGAACAGCGAGCGTTCGAGGCCATATTCGCG
>JAFAED010000577.1 GCA_023424275.1 Pseudomonadota bacterium
CGGCGCGCCAAGACCTTCGAACCGCAGTTCAGGCAAACGAACAGCTAGCCGTCACCATTTGCCGCGCGCCGCTCTCGTTTCACCCGAAGGCTATTGTCAATTTATTTAGTTGAGTTATTTAGGCATCACCCGTCACCGCGGTTCCCCTCTCTCCCCCGATGGAGCGACCGCCATGCATAATTCGAATATCCGCCACAAAATCCTCACGATACCCGGCCTCTACAACAGCGGCCCCACCCACTGGCAGAGCCTTTGGGAACGCAGCTTTGCCGATTGCGAGCGCATCGAACTCGGTCGCTGGAACGAACCGCTGAAAGACCAGTGGGTCGAGCGGATCGCCGCAGCGATCGACGCCGAGCATGAGCCCGTCCTCATCGCCGCGCACAGCCTTGGCTGCCATGCCTTCGCGCACTGGTTTGCCGCCGCCAGCAGTATCGCGCGCGACCGCATCGCAGGGGCGCTGCTGGTCGCGCCGCCCGACCTGTCACAGCTCCGCCGCGACAGCCGGGTCGAAAGCTTCACCGACTCGCCGCCGCTGTCGTCGCAGGTGCCGATGATCGTCGTGGCGAGCGACGATGACCCATATGCGAAAACCGCGCATGTCTGGCGTCTGTCGCGACATTGGGACGCGCGCTTCGTCAACGCCGGTCCCTTCGGCCATATCAACGCCGATTCGGGGATCGGGGACTGGCCTTATGGACAGTATCTGCTCGCCTCGTTACAACCCGCGCCAACGCCGGCGCTGGCGGACGAGGCCCGCTGGCTCCGAGCCGGCGACTGGCCGAATCGCGTCCGCCGCGACCCGCGTTTCGAATTTAAAGAAAGAGCGCACCGATCATGAAAGCCAATTCGATCCTCGATACCATCGGGAACACGCCGCACATCCGTATGGCAAAGCTGTTCCCCGACGCCGAAGTCTGGGTAAAGTCGGAACGCAGCAATCCCG
Source organism: Pseudomonadota bacterium (assembly GCA_023424275.1). Taxonomy (GTDB): domain Bacteria; phylum Pseudomonadota; class Alphaproteobacteria; order Sphingomonadales; family Sphingomonadaceae; genus Sphingopyxis. The sequence goes on from JAFAED010000577.1 coordinate 947, forward strand.
GCGGGTCGATCAAGGATCGTATCGGCCTTGCGATGATCGAGGCGGCCGAGAAGGACGGCAGCCTGAAAGCCGGTGGTACCATCGTCGAGCCGACGTCGGGTAATACCGGCATCGGTCTGGCGATGGCGGCCGCGGTCAAGGGTTACAAGCTGATCCTCGTCATGCCCGAAAGCATGTCGGTCGAACGCCGCCGCCTGATGCTGGCCTATGGCGCGACCTTCGACCTGACGCCGCGCGAAAAGGGCATGAAGGGCGCAATCGAGCGTGCGATCGAGCTGGTCGAAACGACCCCCGGCGCCTGGATGCCGCAGCAGTTCGAGAACGAAGCCAATATCGACGTCCATGTCCGCACCACGGGACCCGAAATCCTCGCCGATTTCAAGGATAGTCCGATCGACGTGCTGATCACCGGCGTCGGCACCGGCGGCCATATCACAGGCACCGCGCAGTTTCTCAAGGCACATTGGCCGAACCTCAAAGTCTATGCGGTCGAGCCCGAAGCCTCGCCGGTCATCTCGGGCGGCCAGCCCGCGCCGCACCCAATCCAGGGTATCGGCGCCGGCTTCATCCCGCGCAACCTGCACACCGACCTGCTCGACGGCGTGATCAAGGTTGATGCCGGGGCGGCGAAGGATTTCGCACGCCGCGCCGCGACCGAGGAAGGCATGCTCGTCGGCATTTCGTCGGGCGCCACGCTCGCCGCCATCGCGCAAAAACTGGCCGAATTGCCCCCCGGCAGCCGCGTCCTCGGTTTCAACTACGACACCGGCGAGCGTTACCTGTCAGTCCCCGATTTCCTCCCGGAGATCTGAGGCCTCCTCGTGCGTCCTGCGGACGATCCATCGGCGTTGCCTGCCGGGCGCGATTGGACGGGCTGGCTGTTCGTCCTGCTGGTGGTGCTCGCGACCGCTGCGGTGCTTTATTTCAGTCAAGGCGGCAGCGGGGACAACTCGGCACGGCGACCGCATCCGGTCGCGCCGCCCGCCGATGTCGTGCCCGACGTGTTGCCGATGGAGCTGGCGCCGGTTACCCAAGACGACGCCCGCGCGCAAAACGCGCGCATCGCGCTGGTCACAAGGGGCTTCGTCGCGGCCCGGCCTTTTATCTATGCCGGCAGCGGCGACGCGCGATTGCGCGCGCGCGACTGCCTTGCTGCGGCCATGATCTACGAAGCCGGCGACGATAGCCGTGGGCAATTGTCGGTCGGCCAGGTGGTGATCAACCGGGCACGCCACCCCGCCTTTCCCAAATCGATCTGCGGCGTGGTGTTTCAGGGGTCGGAGCGTCAGACAGGGTGCCAGTTCACTTTCACCTGCGACGGTGCGCTCGCGCGCCGCTATTCCGAAGCGGCGTGGATACGCGCGCAGGTCAATGCCGACATGATGCTGTCGGGCCTCACCGACCCATCGGTCGGGCTTGCCACCCATTATCATACCGATTGGGTGCGCCCCTATTGGAGCGACAGTCTGGAAAAAATCGCGATCGTCGATACGCATCTCTTCTTCCGCTGGCCGGGCTATTGGGGAACGCCGGGCGCGTTTCGCGGCGCGGTATCGGGGAACGATGGGCCGGTTGCCAAGCTCGCCGCACTATCGCCGCTGCACGCCGCCGCGCTGGGGCTTCCGGCGACCGAAGTCCTCGCCGGGGTGGATGCCAATGCCGCCGTCGGCGAAGCGCGCGTCGTCGCCGGCGCGGGTGAGGCTGCGGGACGCGACACCATCTATACCCAGCTCGATCGCAAGGCCGCACCCGAAAGCTTCGTCACCACCGCGCTGCGCCTGTGCGGCGACAAACCCTATTGCAAGTTCATGGGCTGGACCAACCCGACGCTGAAGCCCGACAGCGATGCGATGAGCGAGACGCAGCGCGCCGCGATGACTTTTTCCTACCTTCGCGACGACAAGGCCGGATTCGAAAAGGCGCTGTGGAACTGCGCCGAATATAAGCGCGACGATGCGCGCCAGTGCATGAAGCGCTGACGGGGCAATCGACCCTGGACGACACCGTCAGGGGATAGCATAAGTAACGTTCGCCTGGCCGACGGGCTTGTCCGCATCGTCGGTCCAGATACGGATATCCATCACTGCAAGCCGCTTGCCGAGGCGCAGCATATGCGCGTCGGCGAACAGCGGACCCGGACGGCACGGGCGCAGGAACTGATAGTTCAGCGCGCTCGTCACCGCCATCGCGACGGGCCCGATATGCGCGAGGACAAGCGCATAGGCCGCCATGTCGGCGAAGCCCATTTGCGTCGGGCCGGAGATCAGTCCGCCGGGGCGGAGCGCCTTGTCGGTCGGATCGAGCCGCGCCAGGACATGGCCCGGTACCGCCGACACGACATGGCCGCGCGAACCCGGTTCGGATTGCGGGAAAGCCTCTGCCATGAACGCGTTGAGCG
>JAFAED010000582.1 GCA_023424275.1 Pseudomonadota bacterium
GCCTTTGACCATGCGCATGCCGAGGCGGACAGCTTTCAGGCTGCCGTCGCCAGCGTCCTCAAGCGTACAGTCCCAGCGGCTTAGATTGATGCAAACCGGCCGCACCTCGACCCCATGTTCGCGGGCATCGCGGACGAGCTGCGCGGGGGCGTAAAAACCCATCGGCTGCGAATTGAGGATGCCGCACGCGAAGACCGCGGGGTGATGGCATTTCAGCCACGATGACACATAGACGAGCTTGGCGAAGGACTGGGCGTGGCTTTCGGGAAAGCCGTAGCTACCGAAGCCCTCGATCTGCTTGAAGCACCGGGCTGCGAAATCGGGTTCATAGCCGCGGCGCACCATACCGCCGATCATCTTCTCCTTATATTGATGGATCGTTCCGACATTTCGGAAGGTCGCCATCGCCCGCCGGAGGCCGTTGGCCTCATCGGGCGTAAAGCCGGCAGCGACGATGGCGAGCTTCATCGCTTGTTCCTGAAACAGAGGGACGCCTTCGGTTTTGCCTAACACGTCCTCGAGTTCGTTCGCCTGCGAACCCGCACGCAATGGCAATTCCGGTTTTTCCTCTTTGTTGCGGCGGCGGAGATAGGGATGAACCATGTCCCCTTCGATTGGCCCCGGGCGGACGATGGCTACCTGGATAACCAAATCGTAGAATTTCTTCGGGCGCAGCCGTGGCAGCATGTTGATCTGCGCGCGGCTCTCGACCTGAAAGACGCCGATGCTGTCGCCCTCGCAGAGCATGTCATAGACAACCGGATCCTCTTCGGGGACCGACTTGAGGTCGTGGTCGCCCAGATCGTGTAGCCGCATCAGGTCGAAACATTTGCGGATGCAGGTCAGCATCCCGAGCGCGAGTATATCGACCTTCATCAGTTTGAGTTCGTCGATATCGTCCTTGTCCCATTCGATGAAGGTGCGGTCTTCCATCGCGGCGTTGTGGATCGGCACCGTCTCGTCGAGCCGGTCCTCGGTCAACACATAGCCGCCGACATGCTGCGACAGGTGGCGCGGGAAAGTGAGCAGCTGCGCGACGATCCATTGCAGCCGCGCAATATCGTCCAGCTCGGGGTCGAGGCCCGCTTCGATGAAGCGCTCGATGGGCATCTCGCTTCCCCAGCTACCCCAGGTCGTGTCGGCGAGCCGCTGCGTGACATCCTCGCTGAGTCCCAGCGCCTTGCCGACCTCGCGGACCGCACTGCGCGGGCGGTAATGGATCACCGTCGCAGCAATACCCGCCCGCCGCCGCGTGTAGCGGCGATAGACATATTGCATCACCTCCTCGCGCCGTTCGTGCTCGAAATCGACGTCGATGTCGGGGGGCTCGCGCCGTTCTTCGGACAGGAAGCGCGTGAAGAGGAGGTTGTTATGGATGGGATCGATCGAAGTGATTTCTAACAGATAGCAAACCAGCGAATTGGCTGCAGAACCACGCCCTTGACAGAGGATCGGCGGGTCCTGGGTGCGGGCGAAATTGACGATGTCATGGACGGTCAGGAAATAGCAGGCGAATTTGCATTTGCGGATGAGGGATAGTTCCTCATCGAGCACCTCCCGCCAGCGGTCGGGCAAGCCGCCCGGATGAAGCTTGTTCGCAGCCTTCATCACCATATGTTCGAGCCAGCTTTGAGGCTCCCAGCCTTCGGGAACCGGCTCGTGCGGATATTCATATTCCAGATCCCTGAGCGAAAAAGTGATGCGGTCGATAATCTTCGCGCTTTCAACGACCGCTTCGGGGAAGGTCCGGAACAGGCGGCGCATTTCCTGTGGCGACTTCAAATGACGTTCGCCATTGGCACGCAGCAGGCGGCCGGCATCGTTGAGATTGCTGCCCTCGCGAATGCAGGTGATGACATCATGCAGAGGGCGCTGTTCGCGCGTCGCGTAAAGTGCATCGTTGGTCGCCAGCATGGGTATCCCGAGACGGTCGGCCAAGGTGTTCAGTCTGGTGAGATGGCGGCGATCACTGCCGCCACGGGGCATCGTCGCGCCGAGCCATAGCGAGCCCGGTGCTGCCTCATCGAGACGGCGCAACACGGCCTCGTCCTTCTCGGACGCCATCGCGATCAGGATCATATCCTCACAATGGATCAGCAGATTCTCGATCTTCATCACGCAATCGCCCTTTGTGGTGCGACGATTGCCGATCGTAAGCATCCGGGTCAGCCGGCCCCAGCCATGGCGCGTCGTCGGATAGGCGATTATGTCGGGTGTACCATCGTCGAAGACCAGCCGGGCGCCGACGACGAGCTTTATATCGGGGAGGCCTGTTCCTTCCTGCGCGGCATCTTCGCGCAGCTTGCGCAGTCCGGTCAGCGCCCGCACCACCCCCGCCACACTGTTGCGGTCGGCGATGCCGATGCCGGTCATGCCGAGGGCGATGGCTTCCGCCACCATCTCTGCCGGATGCGATGCGCCGCGCAGGAAGCTGTAGTTGGTCGCGGCGACCAGTTCGGCGAAGCCGGAATCTGGGCCGGCTTCGGGTTCCTCGCTCATGCGAAGACCCCGTGGATATACCAGCGCGGGTCGGGCTTTTCGTCGTAGAGGCCGTGGCGAAAGAGCCAGAAGCGGCGGCCCTGTGCGTCCTCGACGCGGTAATAATCGCGCGTCAGCCCGCCATTGTCGCGGCGGCGCCACCATTCGGCGGCGATGCGTTCGGGGCCTTCGTAGCGGCGGACCGCATGCGCCTGCCGGCGCCAGCGGAACTGGTGCGGCGGGCCGTCGGGCACTTCGGCGATCACTTCGATCGGCTGCGGCGGGTCGAACAGGTGGAAGGGGCGCGTCGGCGGCTCGCCCGCCTCGGGTTCCTGCCAGGGCGAAGGCGCTGGCGCGTCGATCGCGGGCAGTTCGAGCTGCGCCTGTTCGGGGATATGCGTGTCGGCGGGGCGGAGCCGCCGCACGCGCCCGCGTCCGAGCCGCGTCGCGAGCCGGTCGGCGAGCTCGTCCATCGCCGCCGCCTTCGAAGCGCGCACCGCGCCGCCCTCCAGCTTGAGCTGGCTCGCACCGAGTGCCTCGAGCCGCGGGACGGCGAGGCGGATCATGTCGAAACCGAAGCCGGGATCGAGCGGGTCGGCGAGGCTGTCCATCCGTTCGGCGAACAGGCGCATGACGAGGCCGGTGTTGCGCGTCGGATGCCCCGTTTCGATCGCGATGCTGCGCGCAAGACCGTCGCTGCGAAAGAAGGTCGCGCGGAAATGGCGCCCGCCCTTGCCGCGTTCGGCGAGATCCCCGATGGCTTCGCTCACGAGTTCGGCGAGGATTTTGGTGGCATGCGCCGTACTGCCCAGTGGTTCGGCAAAGCGGCGTTCGGCCACCACGGGCGGCGGGACGACGCGCGGGTCGAGCGGGCTCGGCGCATCGCCCAATATCCGGCGCAGCGCCATCGCGGCGTCGGCGCCGAAGCGGGCCGCGAGGTTCGCCATCGGGCGGCTCGCGAGGTCGCCGATCGTCTTGAGGCCCGCGCGCACGAGCGCGGTCGTCGCCTCGCTGTCGAGCTCGAGCGCGGCGACAGGCAAGCGACGGATCGCTTGTCCCTCATCGGGCGCGGGGCGCGTCTGATAGCGCGCGAGCGCGCGCGCGGCATCGGCGGTCGGGCCGAGCGCATGGCGCAGCGTGAGGTCGAGCCGGGCAAGGCGGCGCTCGACATCGGCGACGAGTCCCGCCTCGCCACCATAAAGATGCTCGGTGCCCGCGATATCGAGGATCAGCCCGTCGGGCGCGTCGAGTGCCACGAGCGGGCTATAC
>JAFAED010000010.1 GCA_023424275.1 Pseudomonadota bacterium
CCAATACTTTGGTCTCGCCGATACCATCGTGCGATTTGTCGGCAGCCGCAGCGGTGACATCTTGCTCAGGAACAAGGCAAGCGAAGGACTGGCGACATGAAAATTCTGATGGTGTTCACCTCGCACCACATGTTGGGCGACACGGGCCGCAAGACCGGCTTCTGGCTGGAGGAAGGTGCCGCGCCATATTATGTGTTTCGCGACGCCGGGGTCGAGCTCACGCTCGCTTCGCCCAAGGGCGGCCAGCCGCCGATCGATCCCAAAAGCGATCTCCCCGAAAACCAGACCGAGGCGATGGCGCGCTTCAAGCAGGATCCCGACGCACAACAGGTCTTCGCAAACACCGCGAAGCTGTCGGAGATGCGCGCCGACGATTTCGACGCGATTTTCTACCCCGGCGGCCATGGACCGATGTGGGATCTCGTCGACAATCCGGACTCGATCGCTCTCATCGAGGCCTTCTACAATAGCGGCAAGCCGGTCGCGGCGGTCTGCCATGCGCCGGCCGTCCTCCACCGCGCCATGTATCAGAGCGAGCCCATCGTGAAAGGCAAGCGCGTCACGGGCTTCACGAACAGCGAAGAGGAGGAAGTGCAGCTGACCGACGTCGTCCCCTTCCTCGTCGAAGACGAACTCAAGCGGGTCGGCGGCCGGTTCGAGAAGGTGGACAATTGGCAGAGCTTCGCGATCACGGACGGAAGGTTAATCACTGGGCAGAACCCCGCGTCGTCCACCGCCGGTGCACAGGCGCTGGTCGAACTTCTGGCGGACGCGAAGAGTCGATCGGCGAGCGAGGCGTGAGGCGCCGGTGAGCCCGAAAGCGATTGCGATCGCCCTGCTGACCCTCGCCATGTGCACTATCACCCCGGTCGACGCCCAGGGCCTGCGGACGGACACGGTAGGGTCGGTGCACAGCGAGGATATCGCCTTCGCACCCTTTGCTGCCTTCCCTCCGGGCGCAAGCCTGGCGGTCGTGGCCGGCGACCCCGCGGCTGCCGGGCCGTATGTCGTCCGGGTGAAGGTTCGGGACGGGGTCCGGTTGATGCCACATATTCATCCCGAGGATCGCATCTACACCGTCATCGCCAGCGTTTTCTATATCGGCTTCGGCACGGAATTCGATGCCCGAAAACTGCGGGCCTATGCCCCCGGCAGCGTCATCATACTCCCGCACAATACACCGCACTTCCACGAGGCCATGTCGGGCGAATATATCAGCCAGGTTTCCGGAACGGGACCGCTGGGCATCGAATATGTCGACCGGGCGGATGATCCGCGCGGCGCGCGCCCTCGATAGAGCTGTCGTGCGGCTGCGACGCCGGGATGGAAAACGCGCCAGCCGAAGATCCAAGCCGGCGCATGAGGCCAAGCCGTGGGCGGCACGATACCATCGTACAATTGCGTGAACGGGTCGCGACGATGACCTCGCTCCCTCATCTCCCCTTGATCAGGAGGCCCCCCGCACATGCCAGCCCGTGCTGCGAACGACGATAGACCCAACGGTTTCGTGCGCGGAACAAAGGATTACCGACGTCTTGCCTTCGCATTACTTATGGCGGGATTTTCTACGTTCGCGCTGCTTTACGCCGCCCAACCGCTGCTGACGATCTTTTCGCAATCTTTTGCCATCAGCGCAGCCAATGCCAGCCTAGCGGTTTCGCTCTCTACGGGTGCGATGGCGCTGAGCTTCATACCGGCAGGAATTCTCTCGGACCGGATCGGCCGGCGCCCCGTCATGATCGGGTCCCTCTTCGCGTCGGCCATCTTCACCATAGCCTCTGCGATCGTCTCGGATTGGACGGCTCAGCTCGTGCTCCGCACGCTCATCGGGGTCGCGCTGGCAGGGGTACCGAGCGTAGCGATGGCCTATATCGCTGAAGAGGTTGATCCTGGCTCACTTGGTTCAGCGATGGGAGTCTATGTCGCCGGGTCCGCGATCGGCGGGATGGCGGGGCGGATAGGCGTGGCATGGTTGTCCGAGATCTTCGGCTGGCAGGTCGCCATCGCTACGGCGGGACTGATCGGGATCGGCGCCGGCCTGATATTCCTGTTCAGCGCAGCGCGGTCGCGCGGCTTCACGGCGACGTATCACAACCGGGCCTCGCTTTCGGCGGCCACGCGGCGATTGTTCGCCGACCGCGCGTTGCCATGGCTGTATCTTGAAGGATGTCTGCTGCTCGGAACCTTCGTTACAATTTTCAACTATCTTGGTTTCCATCTGGAACAGCCCCCCTATAGCCTGAGCCGAGCGGCGATCGGATCGATATTCCTCCTCTATATCATCGGGTCGTACAGTTCGGCGTGGTTCGGCGGCCTGGCCTCGCGGCACGGACGCGACCGACTGCTCTGGATGCCCGTCGCAGCGATGGCAGTCGGCATCTTTCTCACGGAAGCAGCCAACCTGCTATTGATCATCGTCGGCGTGGCCATTGTCACCGGCGGACTCTTCGCCGCTCATTCTACGGCGTCGGGATGGGTCGGCGAGCGCGCCACGCAAGATCGAGCGCTCGCGGCGGCCTTCTACCTCCTCTTCTACTATATGGGCTCGAGTCTCTTCGGTGCCGTCGGAGGGCTGACTTGGGAGGCCTTTGGCTGGACCGGGGTCGCATCCTATTGCCTCGCGCTGGCTGTCGCCGCAGTCGCTGTGGCTCTGCGCCTCCGTTCAATCGCAGCCTGCCGGCGCAGCGGGTAGCCAGGGCCGCCCTGTCTCACCAACACCCAAGCGGTGGGCGTCTTTGGCGCCCTCCCTTGCCCGCCTCCCTCTGGCCCAGCATGCAGTCCTATCGCCCTCGCGGCGCCGAGACAATCGGCCCACCCGCGCATCGTCGGCCTCCGGTGGTCCAATTTGCGCGCGAAGCTTCGCGATGCATGGGACGCCATGCCCGCACCGCATCTTCGACTGCTCTATCGAGATCCTCCGCATGAAATTGGAGCTGCCCGGCTGTCTCGGGCCCGCTCGTCAAGATCCCGGCACTACCGGCCTTGTCTGCCTCCCGGTCGCCGGCGCGGAACGCTCGGCGGGCGCACGCATTGACAGAGTCTTGGCAAAGGAGTGAGTGACGATGGCTGCGCGCCC
>JAFAED010000025.1 GCA_023424275.1 Pseudomonadota bacterium
AGTTCGCGAACATCGCCGCATCCTCGGTCGGGAAGCCTGCAATCAGGTCGGCGCCGATCGCGATGTCGGGACGCGCGGCCTTGAGCCGTTCGGTCAGGCGCACCGCGTCGGCGCTGCGGTGACGGCGCTTCATGCGCGTCAGCACCATATCGTCGCCCGCCTGTAGCGACAGATGGACATGCGGCATCACGCGCTTTTCCTGCGTGAGCAGCGCGAACAGCGCGTCGTCGATGCGGTTCGGGTCGAGCGACGAGAGGCGCAGACGTTCGATCGGCAAAGCCAGCAACGCCTCGACCAGCGCGGCCAATGACGTGCCGCTGTCGTCGCCATAGCTGGCGAGATCGACCCCGGTCAGGATGATCTCGCGCTGCCCGCGGTCGAGCGCGGTTTGCGCGGAAGCGACCACCGCATCGACGGTTGCCGATCGCGCCGTCCCGCGCGCCAGCACCGTCGCGCAAAAGGTGCAGCTGTGCGAGCAGCCGGTCTGGACGCCAAGAAAGGCGCGCGCATGATCGGCGCCCGAGAGGGCAGGCCTATATGCTGTGGGCCCCTGCGAAGGCAGGGGCCCATCTTCCGCCGGTTCGAGTTGGAGCCCACCGGAGATGGGTCCCCGCCTGCGCGGGGACACGGTGTTTTGGTAGCTCTCGACCAAGCCCTTCGCGTCATTGGACACCACCCGCGCGCCCATCGCCGCAAAGGTCTCGCGCTCGAGTTCCGCCGCGCACCCGGTGACCACAACCTCGGCGCCGGGCCGCTCGCGCAGCGCGCGCCGTACCGCCTGCCGCGCCTGCCGCACCGCTTCGTCGGTCACCGCGCAGCTGTTGAAGACGATCGTATCGCGCCCGCCCGCGGCCTCGACGGCGGACCGGATAGCCTCGCCCTCGGCGATGTTCAGCCGGCAACCGAAATTGACGACCTCCTGACGGTCGGCGAGGGAAATGCTCATCCGAACTGTGCCCAGTCGGTCTCGCCCTCATAAACACGCGTCGCGGCGCCGCTCATAACGATCGGCTCGCCGGGTGCCCAACGGATGACCAGGTCGCCGCCAGGCAGCGACACCGTCACCGGCGACTGGACCAGCCCCGCACGGATCGCCGCGACCGCGGTCGCGCACGCGCCGGTGCCGCACGCCTGCGTCAGGCCCACGCCGCGTTCCCAGACGCGCAGTTGCAGCTGGTTCTCGCCGTCGAGGCTCGCGACATTGACGTTGACGCGCTCGGGGAAGAGCGGGTCGGTCTCGATCCGTGGGCCCAGTTCGTCGAGCGCGACCGCGTCGGCCTCGGGCACGAAAAAGACGATATGCGGATTGCCGACATTGACCCCGGCGCCATGTTCGAGTTCGTCCCACGCGACGGGCATGTCGCGCGTGTCCATCGGCATCGCGAGCGGGATATGCTCCCAGTCGAACACCGGCTCGCCCAGCACGACTTCGGCGCCGCCATCGGCCGGCGTGACGCGCAGCATGCCGCCCAGCGTCTCGATGACGGCCGGCTTGCCGATCAGCGTCGCAACGCAGCGCGTCGCATTGCCGCACGCCTCGACCTCGCCGCCGTCGGCGTTGAAGATGCGCATCTTCACATCGGCGCTGTTCGACGGTTCGAGCAGGATCAGCTGGTCGCACCCGATGCCGTGGCGGCGGTCGGCGATCGCATGCGCGCGCGCCGGCGTCATCTCGACGGCCTGCTCGCGCGCGTCGATCACGACAAAGTCGTTGCCGAGGCCGTGCATCTTGGTGAAGCGGTCTGCCATAGTCCGCGCATGTAAGGGCGCGCGGACGCGAAGTCTAGCGATGCGGCGGCATTACGCCGTCTTGCGCAGCGGTTCGTCTTCGCTGAGGTCGGGCCCCGACGGCGGAACCATCGGCGCGCGGAGCAGGCCGCGCGCGGCCAGCAGGCGATCGGTGTCGGCGGCCGATGCGGCGCGGCCGAAATACCAGCCCTGCCCCTTCGAACAGCCAAGCCGCGTCAGTTCGATCGCGGTCGCCTCATCCTCGACACCCTCGGCGGTGATCGGCATCGACAGGCTCTCGCCGAGCCGGACGATTGCGACGACGATCGCCTGCGCATCGGGGCTGCCGCGCATCGCGGCGATGAAGCTGCGGTCGATCTTGATCCGGTCGAACGGCAGCGCGCGCAGGTGCGACAGCGAGCTGTAGCCGGTGCCGAAATCGTCGAGGCTCAGCGACACGCCCTGGTTTTTGAGGCTGGTGACGATCGAGCGGACGAGCGGCAGATTTTCGAACAGCGAGCTTTCGGTGATCTCGACCTCGAGCTGTGCTGCGGGGAAACCCGTCTCGACCAGCAACTTGGTCAGCTTCTGGCTGAACCAGGGATCTTTCAGCTGCTGCGGCGAAATATTGACCGCGAGCATGATCGACGGGTCCCAACGCTTGGCGATCTCCATCGCATCGCGGATCACCAGCAGCGACAATTCGCCGATCAGGCCGCTTTCCTCGGCGACGGGGATGAAGCGTTCGGGCGGGATCATGCCATATTCGGGCGATTCCCAGCGCATCAGCATCTCGAAGCCGAGCAGGCGGCCGCTCGCGATATCGACCTGCGGTTCGAAATGTGGAATGAACTCGCCGCGCGGCATGCCGTCGCGAATGCCGGTTTCGATCTGGTTGCGTACCTGCACGGCCATCTCCATTCCGGTTTCGAACCAGCAGAAGCGGTTCCGGCCCTCGTCCTTGCAATGATACATGGCGATGTCGGCCTGGCGGACCATCGTTTCCATCGTGATGCTGGCGTCGTTGGCGAGCGAGATGCCGAGCGAGGCCCCGACGCGGATCTGCTGGGCATCGTGCGATATCGAATTGTCGAGCGCCGCGACGAGTTCGGCAGCCAGCGCGTCGATATTGGCGCGTGCGGCGGGTTCGAAGGCAAGCATCGCGACGAATTCGTCGCCGCCCAGCCGCGCCTTGGTCGCGTTCGGCGGCAGGACCGCCGAAATGCGTTCGGCGGCGACCTGCAGCACGCGGTCGCCGGCGACATGGCCGTGGATGTCGTTGACGGTCTTGAAATGGTCGAGGTCGAGCAGGAACAGCGCGACCTGCCGTCCATCGGCGATCGCGCTCGCGATCTGGCGCTGGCCCGTCGCAAGCAGCGCTCGGCGGTTGAGGAAGCCGGTGAGCGGGTCGGTGTCGGCGAGGTAGCGCGCGCGCTGCTCGGCCTCGGTGCGCTCGCGGATTTCGCGGTTGAGGTCCTTGTAACGGCGCCAGCCGAACAGGATCAGCGCGACGTTGAGCACCAGCGCGGTCGCGAGCGCGCGGTCGGGGCCGCCGCCAAGGCCGATCAGCGTCTTGACGACCGCCTGCATCACATTGCTGCCCGTCCCGACGAACAGCAGGATTGCGGCGACGACGACGCCGCCGGCCAATATGTCGCGTTTGGCGCCTTCGCTACGGTCTGGCTGCTTCGCCGTGATCGTCATATGAATTTCCCCACCATCGTGCCCTTCATGCGCGCAAAGCGGTGAAATTTGCGTTAAGTGGCGGTGTCCGGCGCTCGCTTGCCTTTGGGCAGGGATTTGTGTAGAGGCCGCCGCGTCCGCGCGCATCTTGCGCACGGATTATCGATGTCCGCGACGGTAAAGTCTGTCCACGGATAGCCGCTGGTTGGCGAGGTTTCGCTCACCGGCGTCTTTTGCGTTGCGGGCCTCGAAAACAAGGATTTGAGGCGCATGTTCGACAGTCTGAGCAATCGGCTTGGCGATGTTTTCGGGAAGCTCCGCGGTCGCGGCGCGCTGACCGAGGCCGACGTGCGCGCCGCGATGCGCGAAGTGCGAATCGCGCTGCTCGAGGCCGACGTCGCGTTGCCCGTCGTGCGCAGCTTCGTCGATCAGGTCACCGAACTCGCGATCGGCCAGAATGTCCTGCGCTCGGTGACCCCGGGGCAGCAGGTCGTCAAGATCGTCAGCGACGCGCTGACCGAGATGCTCGGTTCGGAAACCGCCGAGCTCGACCTTGCCGTTACCCCGCCCGCCGTCATCATGATGGTCGGCCTCCAGGGCTCGGGTAAGACGACGACGACCGCGAAGATCGCGAAGCGGCTCAAGGAAAAAGAGCGCAAGAAGGTGCTGATGGCGTCGCTCGACGTCAATCGCCCCGCCGCGCAGGAACAGCTCGCCGTTCTCGGCACCCAGATCGACGTCGCGACCCTGCCGATCGTCGCCGGCCAGCAGCCGGTCGAGATCGCGCAGCGCGCGCTGCAGGCGGCGAAGCTCCAGGGCTATGACGTCCTGATGCTCGACACCGCGGGCCGTCTCCACGTCGACCAGCAGCTGATGGACGAGATGCAGGCGGTGTCGCGCACGGCGAACCCCGCCGAAACCTTGCTCGTCGTCGATAGCCTCACGGGTCAGGACGCGGTGCAGGTCGCGCAGCGCTTTACCGACCAGGTGCCGCTCACCGGCGTCGTGCTCACGCGTATGGACGGCGACGCGCGCGGCGGTGCCGCGCTCTCGATGCGCGCGGTCACCGGCAAGCCGATCAAATTCGCGGGCACCGGCGAAAAGCTCGACGGGCTCGAACTCTTCCAGCCCTCGCGCATCGCGGGCCGCATCCTTGGCATGGGCGACGTCGTCAGCCTCGTCGAACGCGCCGCCGAAACGATCCAGGCCGAAGAGGCCGAGGCGATGGCGGCGAAGATGGCGAAAGGCCAGTTCGACCTCAACGACCTTCGCACCCAATTGAACCAGATGCGCCGCATGGGCGGCCTCGGTGCGCTCGCCGGCATGATCCCGGGCATCAAGAAGGCGCAGGCGCAGATGGCTGCCGGCGCTGCCGACGACAAGATGCTCATCCACTTCGATGCGATCATGGGGTCAATGACCCCCAAGGAACGCGCGAAGCCCGAAATCCTGACCGCGAAGCGCAAGATCCGCATCGCCAACGGGTCGGGCACCACGGTGCAGCAGGTCAACAAGGTGCTGAAGATGCACCAGGAAATGGCTAGCGCGATGAAGAAGATCCGCAAGATGGGCGGGCTCAAGGGCCTTGGCGCGCTGTTCGGCAAGGGCGGCGGCATTCCTGGAATGGGCGGGATGGGCGGCGGCGGCGGCCTCCCCGGTCTCGGCGGAGGCGGATCGATCCCGCCCGAACTCGCCAATCTGATGAATAAAAAGAAGTAATTACACCCGAATTTGAACATTAAACTCTGAAGGAAAATATCATGGCAACCTCCATTC
>JAFAED010000066.1 GCA_023424275.1 Pseudomonadota bacterium
CGGCGCGATATCCGCCGATCGACGAGATGTTGAGGATGCGGCCCGAGCGCTGCGCGCGCATGGTCGGGAGAATTGCGCGCGTGACGCCCAGCAGGCCAAAGACATTGGTGCGATACACCGCCTCGACATCGGCCGCGCTCGCTTCCTCGACTGCGCCGAGCAGGCCGAAGCCGGCATTGTTGAGCAGCACGTCGATGCTACCGAAGGCTTCGACCGCCGCGGCAGCCGCCGCCTTGGCCTGTGCCTCGTCCGTGACGTCGAGCGCCAGCGCGAGCAGCCGTTCGCGCTGGCCCAGCGCTTCGATGACGGCTTCGGCGCGGCGCGCGGTCGCGACAACATTGTCGCCCTGTTCGAGCGCCAATTTGGCAATGCGAAGCCCGAAGCCACGCGATGCGCCGGTGATGAACCAGGTCTTCATAGTCATTACTCCTCTGCTTGTGTTGACAGAGGTCGTGCTACGCCTTTGCGGCGGAGCGTGCCGTTCGCGCCTTGCGGCGACTGTTCCGAAATTGCGATGGCGTGTCCCGCCATCGATTTTTGCGCGCAAGAAATGTCAAAACTCGTTGCAAGGCGCGCTAAAGCCAAACCGCCCCCGGCGACTTAGCTTTCCTGGCTGACAGGGCTCGCAGAAGCCCCGCCAATTGGGAGAAGGACTATGGCAGCTTTGCCTTTTGCGCGCGCCCTGCTGGCTGCGCTCGCCGTTTCGACATCGACTTTCGCCATGGCGCAGGACGCGCCGCCCGCCGATGCCGGCGCCGACGACGGCGACATCGTCGTCACCGCACAGCGCCGCGAACAATCCTTGCTCGACGTGCCGCTGGCCGTCACGGCACTTGGCGGCGACACGCTGGCCGACCGCGGTATCACCAATTCCGCGCAGCTCGGCGATGCGGTGCCGAACCTCCAGATCAACAGCCCCTATGGCGATACGCAGCCCAATTTCTCGCTGCGCGGCATCGGGGTCGCAAACGAATATAACAGCAATCAGGCCTCGCCCGTCGGCGTCTATCTCGACGACGTCTATCTCGCGCCGCGCACCAGCCATGGCATGGGCCTGTTCGATCTTGACCGCATCGAAGTGCTGCGCGGACCGCAGGGGACGCTGTTCGGGCGCAACACCACCGGCGGCGCGATCAACTTCATCACGAAGAAGCCCGGCCTGTCGGGCACCAACGGATATGTCCAGCTCGGCTATGCCAATTACGACACCATCACCGCGCAGGGCGCCGTCGAGGCGACGCTCGCCGAGGATGTCGCGGGCCTCCGCCTCGCGGTGAATTATGCCAAGGGCGATGGACAGATCAAAAATATCTTCCCCGGCGGGCGCGACGCAGCGTCGGTCGACACGCTGCAGGGCCGCGCGTCGCTGCGCGTCAAGCCGACCGAGACGCTCGACATCGTGCTGCGCGCCTATGCCGGACGCGATCGCGGGACGCAGGCCGCGGTGCACGGCCTCGAACCCTTCCGCACCGGGCTCGGCTTTTTCGAGACGAACGAAAATCGCATCGGTGAGAACCGTACCGATGCGTGGGGCTTTTCGAGCAATATCGCGCTCGAACTGTCTGACACACTCAGCCTGACCTCGATCACCAGCTATGACGGCGGCAAACAGGATCTCCAGCAGGCGGCCGACGGGGCGCCGATCGATGTGCTCGACATCAACTGGCGCTCGAAATATCGCCAGTTCAGCCAGGAGTTGCGCGCCAATTACGACGGCGACGGACTGACCTTCGTCGGCGGTCTTTTCTATGGCTGGGACCGCAATATCACCGACAACAGGTTCAACCTGCCTCTGCCCCCGGCGGGCGGCTTCTTCCAACACTATCGGCAAGTGCGCAAAAGCTATGCGGTGTTCGCGCAGGCCGATATCGACCTTGCCGACCGGCTCGTGCTGACGCTGGGTGCGCGCTATACCAAGGACAAGTCGCGCTACGACGACGCCTTCGCCTATCTGTTCGTCGGCGGGGTCGACGATCCGCAGACGCCGATCGCGACGACGGTGCCCTGCCCCGGCGTTGCGGGCACCTGCGCCTATGATCCCGCCGCGCGCTTTGCGCTCGCCGATACCAATAATGCGCTGACCGGCCGTGTGGCACTCAGCTATACCTTCGACAGCGGCATGCTGCTCTATGCGAGTTACAACCGCGGATATCGCGCGGGCGCGGTCAACGGCGGCGGCTACACCTCGTCGAGCGGCATCGGCTATATCGAGCCCGAGCGCGTCAACGCCTATGAAATCGGCATCAAGGGCCGCGCCGGCGGCCGCCTGCTCACTTATGCCGCCTCGGCCTTCTATTATGATTATTCGAACCAGCAGTTGCAGGATACGCGCGCCGGCCCCGTTTCCTTCCTCGTCAACGCGCCGGCATCCGAGGTCTATGGGCTGGAGGTCGAAACGACGCTGCGCCCGACCGACGGTTTCCGCATCGACGCCGCGCTCGGCTGGCTGCACTCGAAATATAAGGAGCTGACATTGCAGGGCGCCGACCTGTCGGGCAATTCGCTGCCCTTCGCGCCCAAGCTGACGGCACAGCTGGGTTTCGAATGGGATATGCTCGAACTCGGCGGCGGCACGCTGACCTTCGCGCCGAATGTCGCCTATTCGAGCCGCCAGTTCTTCTCGCCGTTCAACGAAATCGACGCGCCCGGCACGCCGCAGGTCAACGCCGAGTTGCAGCAGGGCGCGAACGCCAAGGTCAATGCCTCGCTGAGCTGGTCGAACGACGCGCTGACCGTCCGCGCCTTTGCGAACAATCTCTTCGATCGCAAGACCTATGGTTATGGCCTCGACCTTCGCGGCGCGGGCTTCCCTTACAACTTCCTCATCCCGTCGGCGCCGCGCACCTATGGCGTCAGCGTCCGGTACAGCTTCTGACGATGACCGACCTCAAGAACCCCGACCTTTATGTCGGCGGCATGCCTTATGCCGAGCTCGCGGCGCTGCGCGCGGCGGGCTCGGTCCACTGGAACCCCGAAAGCGATGGCGCGGGCTTCTGGGCGGTGCTGGGGTTCGACGATATCGTCACTGTATCGCGACAAGCCGATCTCTTCTCCTCGGCGCATGAAAATGGCGGGCACCGCATCTTCAACGAGAATGAGGTCGGGCTGACCGGCGCGGGTGAGTCGGCGATCGGCATCCCCTTCATCTCGCGCGATCCGCCGACGCATACGCAGTACCGCAAGTTCGTGATGCCCGCGCTGTCGCCCGCAAGGCTCGAAGGCATCGAGGCGCGGATCGCCGAACGCGTCGAACGGCTGTTCGCCGACGTGCCGCTGAACGAGACGGTGAACATCCTCCCGCTGCTCACCGTGCCGCTGCCCTTACTGACCCTCGCCGAGCTGCTCGGCGTGCCGGCCGAGATGTGGCACGACCTCCACCGCTGGACCGACGCCTTCGTCGGCGAGGACGACCCCGATTTCCGCCAGTCGCCCGAAGCGATGGCGGCGGTGATGGGAGAATTCATAGGCTTCGCTTCGGCGTTGTTCGAAGAACGCCGCGCCAATCCGGGGCCAGACATCGCCTCGCTGCTCGCGAACACCGAAATTCACGGGCAACCCGTCCCGCTCGGCGACTTCATCGGCAACCTCATCCTCGCACTCGTCGGCGGCAACGAAACGACGCGCAATTCGATCAACCACAGCCTGATCGCCTTCGCGAACAATCCCGATCAGTGGGACAAGATCCGCGCCGATCCGTCGCTGCTGCCGAACGCGGTCAAGGAAATGGTGCGCCATGCGAGCCCCGTGATCCATATGCGCCGCACCGCAACGCGCGACACCGAACTCGGCGGGCAGGTGATCCGCAAGGGCGACAAGGTGGTCGTCTTCTATCCTGCCGGGAACCGCGACCCCGCAATGTTCGCCGATCCCGACGCCTTCGACGTCACCCGCCCGATCCGCCAGCATCTCGCCTTCGGCGCCGGCACGCATGTCTGCGTCGGCTCGCGCCTCGCCGAGATGCAATTGCGACTCGCCTTTGCGCAAATGGCGCGTCATGTTCGCCGCATCGAGATATTGGGAGAGCCGAGCCGCGTGCGGTCGAACTTCATCAACGGCTTCAAGCGGCTCGACGTCAGGCTGGTGGCGTGAAGAACGAGAGCGTCTGGGACAATAAGGAGATCATCTGCGACGTCCTCGGCCGCGCGCCCGACGTCGAGATGGGGTCGATCGGCGACGGCTGGTCGCTCTGCCGCTGGCGCCAGTTCGTCGGCAGCTATACCCTCCCCGCGCTGCCGCAGCCGATCTTCACCGTCCATGTCGCGGGCAAGCCACAGGTGAAGACCTGGGACCGCGACGGCTGGACCGAGACAAGTTCGATCCCCGGCTGCGCGACGATCGTCCCCGCGGGCATGCCGACCGGCTGGCTCGTCGATGGCGAACTCGACGTCGTGACGCTGTCGATGTCGTCGGACGTCCTCGCGGGCCAACCGCACGCCGACCAGTTCAACAAGATGCGCTTTGCCTTCGCCGACCCTTTGGGCGTCGCGCTGACACGCCAGATCCTGTCCGAACTTTACGCGCCGCAGGCCGAGGAACGCACCGCCTATGTCGCGGCGATGGTCAATGCGCTGAAGGCCCATATCCTCTCGGGCCCGCCCGCGCACGGCAACCCGACCGAAATCCCGGTCTCGGACTTCTCGGCCTACCGCCTCCACAAAATCATGAACGCCGTGCTCGCTAATCCCGCCGAGGAGCATAGCCTCGAGGCGATGGCATCGGTCGCAGGGGTCACGCCATCGCATTTCTGCCGCCTGTTCAAGAAAGCGACGGGCATTTCGCCGCACCAATATGTCATGAAGGCACGGCTCGACCGCGCGCAGCAGATGCTCGTCCAGACCGACCTCAGCCTCGCGGCGCTGTCGGAGGCGACGGGCTTTACCAGCCAGAGCCATTTCAGCCGCGCCTTTCGCGCCTGGTTCGGCATGGCGCCGAGCGACTATCGCCAGCAGGAACGGCGCGGGCTTCACTGAACGGAGACAGAGTATGACCGAAGCGACGGCGGCCGTGGTGCGCCAGCCCGGCGGCGATTTCACGATCGAGACGATCGAGGTCGAAGCGCCGCGCGCGGGCGAGGTGCGCGTGCGGATCGCAGGCGTCGGCCTTTGCCACACCGACCTGATTTTCCGCGACCAGTTCGCGCCTTTCGCGCTGCCCGGCGTGCTCGGCCATGAAGGCGCGGGGGTGATCGAAGCGGTCGGCGAGGGCGTCGAAGGCCTCGCCGTCGGCGACGCGGTCGTTGTCGGTTTTTCGAGCTGCGGCGCCTGTCCGCGCTGCGACGAGCATCTGCCGAGCTATTGCCAAAGCTTCGTGCCGCTGAACTATGCCGGGATGCGGCTCGACGACGGATCGACCGCCTATGCCAAGGGCGACGAGCGGGTCACGTCGCATTTCTTCGGCCAATCCTCCTTTTCGGCGCTCACCGTCACCCGCGCACGCAACGTCGTGAAGGTCGACACGTCGGACGTCGCGCTCGAATTGCTCGGGCCTCTCGGCTGCGGATTCCAGACCGGCGCGGGCGGGGTGATGAACTCGCTAGCCTGCCCCGCAGGATCGAGCATCGCAATCTTCGGCGGCGGCCCCGTCGGCCTTGCGGCGGTGATGGGCGCTGTAATCCAGGGCTGTTCGACGATCATCCTCGTCGAGCCGATCGCCGCACGGCGCGCCATCGCGAAGGACCTCGGCGCGACGCATGTCATCGACCCCGCCGAAGCGGGCAATCTGACCGACGCCTTGCGCGCGATCGTCCCGGCAGGCCTCGATTTCGCCTTCGACACCAGTGGCGTCGTCGCCGTCATCGAAGCCGGACTCGCCGCACTCGGCAGCCACGGCGCGATCGGCCTCGTCGGCGTACCCGCAAAGGCCGACGCCGCGATCAGCGTCAATATCGCCGCGCTGATGACGCCCGGCCACCGGATCATCGGGATCATCGAGGGCGACAGCGACCCGCAAAGCTTTATCCCCGAACTGATCGCGCATCATGCCGCCGGGCGTTTCCCGTTCGACAAGCTGATCCAGACCTTCCCGCTCGCCGAGATCAATGAGGCGCTCGGCGCGCAGGCGCGCGGCGAGTGCATCAAGGTCGTACTGATACCCTGAGGAGAGAGACGATGGATTTCGCCCGCGACCATAAGATGCTGATCGGCGACCAGCTCGATGGCGGCAGCGCCTGCTTCGATGTGCTGAACCCCGCGACCGAACAGGTTATCGGCAGCGTGCCCGACGCGACCCCGGACGATCTGGACCGCGCGATTGCCGCGGCACGGGCCGCTTTCCCCGGCTGGGCCGCGACCCCGATCGCCGAACGCAAGGCCGCGCTCAATGCGATGGGCCAAGCAGTGCTCGCCAACGCCGATGCGTTCAAGCGCCTGCTGACCGCCGAACAGGGCAAGCCGCATGCCGAGGCCGAGGGCGAGATCATGGGCGCCGGCTACTGGCTGATGGGCGCGGCGTCGCTCGATCTGCCGGTGACGGTCAACGAGGACAGCGCCGAACGTTACAGCGAAACGCGCCATGTCCCGCTCGGTGTCGTCGGCGCGATCGCCCCGTGGAATTTCCCGCTGCTGCTCGCGATGTTCAAGCTCGGCCCGGCGCTGCTCGCGGGCAACACGATGGTGCTCAAACCCTCGCCCTTCACCCCGCTCACGACGCTGAAATTCGGCGAGCTGGTCAAGGATATGCTGCCGCCCGGCGTGCTCAACATCGTGACCGGCGGCGACGCGCTGGGCCCGTGGATGACGGGTCACAAGGGTTTCGACAAGATCAGCTTCACCGGATCGACCGCGACCGGCCGCCGCGTCATGGAATCGGCGGCACCGACGCTGAAGCGTGTGACGCTGGAGCTTGGCGGCAACGACGCCGCGATCGTCATGCCCGATGTCGATGTCGAAAAGGTAGCCGAGGAGCTGTTCTGGGCGGCATTCCGCAACAACGGCCAGATCTGCATCGCGACCAAGCGCATGTATGTCCACAAGGACATTTACGAGCCGCTGAAGGAGGCGCTCGTCGCCTATGCCAAGACGGTGAAGGTCGGCGACGGGTCCGAACAGGGGACGCAGATCGGCCCGATCAACAACGAGGCGCAATACCGCCGCGTGCTCGAGCTGATCCAGGACGCGAAGGACAAGGGCTATACATTTCTTGTCGGCGGCGAGACCGCCGATGTGCCGGGCTATTTCATCCCCGTCACCATCCTCGACAACCCGCCCGAGGACAGCCGTATCGTGCAGGAGGAACAGTTCGGTCCGGTGCTGCCGCTCATCGAGTTCGACGATATCGACGATGTCGTCGCGCGCGCCAACGCCACCGACTATGGGCTCGGCGGCTCGGTCTGGGGTCAGGACGAGGACAAGGCGTTCGCGATCGCGCAGCGCATCGCCAGCGGCACCGTCTGGGTCAACGAGACCCAGCATCTGTCGCCGACCGCGGCGTTCGGCGGGATGAAGCAATCGGGCGTCGGGGTCGAAGGCGGGCTCGACGGCCTGCTCGAATATACCAACGCGCAGACGATCGTACGCCGGAAGACGAGCGCGGCGGGGTAGCGCCCCCGGCGGAAACCTTGTTCGATTCTGCGGAAATTTTTGGAGGCCCGAGCCGGAATCGAACC
>JAFAED010000112.1 GCA_023424275.1 Pseudomonadota bacterium
CTTATGCACCGGCCCATAGAGATCCCACCGCCCGGCGGTGCAGTCCACATTATTTTCCACGGGGAGAATGTCCTTCGATTCGTTATTGTATAGCGTGCGCTATATAGTATTATCCCCGTCGCTGGCAATGAGTGGGAAAGAAGGGTTATAGGCTCCGAATGAAGACTGAAATTCTGCAAAATCGGCGCGGCCCTAAGCCATCGCCCGAACGTCGGGCGGCCATTGAGGTCGCTGCTCTCAGCCTGTTTGCGAAGCAGGGAGTGGCAGCCACGTCGACACGTCAGATTGCTGCGCTTGCCGGCACGACTGAGCGAACCCTGTTCAAATATTTCGGTACGAAGGATGTGTTGGTCGCCGAAGTGTTGAAACAGGCGTCCTTGAAGGCGATGCGGCCGCCAGCCTATTTGCGCATGGCGGAGAATCTCCCATTCACGCCAGAGGAATTCATCGCGTGGCATCGCGCTTTTCTCACCGAACGCGTCGAGACCGCGCTGCATTCGTCCGATGCCTACCGTTTGCTGTTCTCGGCCCTGTTCAGCGATCGAGCGCTTGCCCAAAAATATATCGATGTCTGGTCCGCCGACGTGATGGAACCGCTGCGGAAGCACCTGTCCCTGATGCGCAAGGACGGCGCGCTAAAATCCGCTCGATCGGATGAGGAGTTGGCGGCTATTTTCTTCACGCTCAACCTTGGCTACCTGGTCACGCGCTTTGCGCTGGCGGGCCACCGCGAATGGGACACGGCCAGCAATGTCGAGGCTGCTATCGCGACGTTCGCGACACTTTGTGGGTGGGACGTGAAGCCCGCCGATCCTACCGCATGACGGATAAGGTTTAGGGCGCGATAAGAACCGATCTCGCGGCCTTGACGCCGCGAAGCATCAGGCGGCCGGCTGGAGTTCGTCGTGCTCCATTCGGATCGCAATCTTTCCGGCGACACCGCCCTTTTGACTGAGCAGATGAGCATCGCTCAGCTCGCGAAGGTCGAAGGTGGCGCCGATCCGTGGTCGTAGTCTGCCGTCGCTCAGCCACTGTGCAATAAAGTGCATTCCTTGTCGCGTCGGCAGCCCGCCCATCAATCCGGTGACGATAGAGTATTTCCCGCCGAGACGTCTTGCCCAGAGTTTCAGCAGCAATCGCATGGCTGCGAACGGCGGTAGATCTTCGCCCGGACTTCCTTCGCGAGGCTGAGGCAATGCAATGCTCGAGAAACGGCCGGACGGTCGGAGCAAGACGGGGGCAACTTCCGTCCAATAGGTGTCTATCCCGACCGCATCGAGGATCAGGTCGAAGCTATTCTGCCAGTAGGGGTGATGCCGCACGATTTGGCCCGGGGTGATGCTGTCATGAGCAATTACGGCATCGGCGCCGCATTCCCGGACGAAATCGGCATTGCGGCTGTGGCAGACGCCAACAACAAAACTGGCCCCGAGACATCGCGCCATCTGCATTGCCAGATGGCCGACACCGCCTGAAGCGCCCACAACAAGTATCCGGGCGCCTTCGGGCAACGGCCGGCTGCCATCGGCGCCGATCAGCCCTGCGAGCGCCACGAGTCCCGCAAAGGACACAACCCCGGCTTCCGCATCGTCGATTGAGGGCGGCTTTGCGGTCACGGCGGTCTTCGGATCGTGGCCGCGAACGCGGATCACGGTCGCATGCGCACCACATATCGGCAGCGCTCCCATCACCGCGTCGCCAACGCGATAACGCGCTTTCCCCGGACCGGTTTGTATCACTGTGCCGGAAAAATCGATCCCGGGGATGGGTGGGTGTCCCATAATCAATTTCCACAGCCAGTGGGGCAAACCCAAGCCTTGTCGCATCTTCCATTCGATCGGATTGACGCTGCTGGCCCGGGACCGGACGAGGAGATCGCCTTCACGCAAAGCGCCTGGATAGGGAACAGCGGCGATGGCGAGGCCTGACACAGGCCCGAATTTCCGGATCACCGCGGCATGGCGGAAAGGGGGCAGGGGCGACATTCTTTCTCTCAGTCAGATGCTGGCGGCCGAAGCGGGTGCCCGTCCAGCGTTGCGGGTCCGGGGCATCCGGATAATGG
Organism: Pseudomonadota bacterium; assembly: GCA_023424275.1. Lineage (GTDB taxonomy): Bacteria > Pseudomonadota > Alphaproteobacteria > Sphingomonadales > Sphingomonadaceae > Sphingopyxis. The sequence continues at coordinate 2,063 of JAFAED010000112.1, forward strand.
ATTGTAGCCGGTCCTCTTTTATGTGTATAGCGAATACTATATAGTATTTACTTGACCTGGTGACGCGCCCGGTCGATCTCCGAAAGAGGAAGATATGAGACTGGCTCTAATATGTGCGATGGGCCCCCTTAGAGTGTGGGTTCGGGAAAATGGCCGTTCGACCGAGGGCCAGGGTTTGGGCGGTATTGCTCATGATTGACTTTGCATCTTGGGCGATAGCCCCGCTCGAGCAATCCTGGGCGCCGGTCGTTGGGAACAGGCGCTTTGCCGTGGGGCGCATTTGGTGCGTCGGGCGCAACTATGCCGATCATTCGCGCGAAATGGGCAGTGACCCCGAACGCGAGCCGCCATTCTTTTTCGCAAAGCCCGCAGACTCGCTGGTGCCGAACGGGGGCACGCTCGCGTTTCCCGCCCAGACGCGCGATTTTCATCATGAGGTCGAACTCGCCGTCGCGATCGGAACTGATGGCAGGAATCTGTCACCCGACGCGGCCTTGTCGCATATTTACGGCTATGCGGTCGCTCTCGACATGACGCGACGGGATTTGCAGGCGCAAGCGAAGCGCGACGCCCGACCGTGGGAAATGGCTAAGGCCTTCGATGAGTCCTGCCCGATCGGGCAGATCGTTCCCGCGTCGGACGTCGGGGCGCTCAGAGCCGGTGCTATCGAATTGCGCGTGAACGGCAGGCTTCGCCAATCCGGCGACCTCGCCGACATGATCTGGTCGGCTGCGGAATGCATCTCGGTGCTCTCGGCGTCGGTAACCGTCCGCCGCGGCGACCTCATCCTGACGGGAACGCGCGCAGGCCTTGGGCCCGTCCAGTTGGAAGACTGGCTTGAGGCGAGCATCGGAGGCCTGCCCGGTCTTTCTGTCGCCTATGTCGAGAAGT
>JAFAED010000134.1 GCA_023424275.1 Pseudomonadota bacterium
GAAGCCGCCCGCCGCCCCGCCCTTGTCGACGAGCGCCTGACCGCCGCCGAACGACGGCAGGTCATAGGCGCCGAGAAGGTTGAGCGTGATCGCCAGCGCAAGGATCAGCAGCGCGAGCACGCTAACAGGATGTTGCAACTGGAACGCCCAGCCCACCTGTTCGCCCGCGGCGCGGAGTGCAAGCAGGGCGCCGCCGAGGAGCAGCGCGGTGACGATCGCGCCGGCGGTATAGGCCATCGCTTCGACCCTGGCGGTCCTTGCATCGCCGCCCGACCGCGCAAGGCTCAGCGCCTTGAGGCTCAGGATCGGAAAAACGCATGGCATCAGGTTGAGGATCAATCCGCCGAGGATCGCGCCGCCGAGCGCGGTCCAGAACAGCCCCATGTCGATGCCATTGGCTGTCCCGGCGATCGCCTCGCCCGCGGCGGGAACCGCGCCGGGTTCGAGGGTGAGCGAAAGGCCCCGCCCGGCGCCCAGCTTCAGCAGCGCCGAAATCGGTCCCGCCTTGTCGCCCTTCATGCGCGTCTCGACGATGATATGATCGCCGTTGCGGCTAAAGCTTTGGGGCGCGGCATAGTCGACCACATCCTGCGTCTCGACGAACAGATGCGGCGCGTCGAGCGCGGTGCCTTCGGGCAGCGGAATGGCGAAGCGCACCGTCTCGCCCTGGCGCGTCCACGCGCCATGACGGTCGAGCGGTTGGGGAAGCAGCGCGCGCCAGTCGTCGAAACGCTTGCGCTCGGTCGATGCGATCGTGCCGTCGCCGGCCTTCATCGCGACCGAAATCACCGCTTTTTCTGGCACGCACACCTTGTCGGTACAGGCCAGCCAGTTGGCGACCCCCGACAATGTCAGGTCGGTGCCGGGGGCGACGCTCTTGTCGACCTGCACCTCTGCGAGCAGGGCATAGGGATGCTCATAGACATGGTTCATCATGCCAAAGAGGGTCAGCGCATCGGGAACGGGATAGCGGAAGGGCGCGATCGTCACGCCCTCGGGCGCATTCCATTCGACCGCCAGGCCGAAACCGGCGTCGCCGCCATTCGCCCAATAGCCGTGCCAGCTTTTTTCGGGCGCCATGGTCAGCGCGAGCGTCGTCGTGCCGCCCGGCGGCGGAGCCGCCGACTCGGCGACGAGTTTGGGCTGGATATGGGTCGATTGCGCCTGTGCCGGGCTGAATGCGACGAAGGCCAGCACCAGCAGCGCCAGCGCAGCGCGCCACGCGCGTGTCACAAAAGCCTCACTTGCCAAATTCATGCTCTGCCCGCGCCCGTTCATCGTTCGAAGGCTTGCCATATAGGCGGCTTTCGACGAGAGGACAGCCCGCGCTGACACCCTCAGGTTGGAGAAGCCGTCCGTGAAGCTGAAATATCTGTCTACCGCCCTTGCCACCGTGCTCTGCCTCGCTGCTGCCGGAACCGGTCTCGCGCAGAATTCGGCCCCCGACGTGCAGAAGGTTACAGCGGCAACGCCGGCGCCGAAACTTGTCGTGATGATCGCGGTAGACCAGTTCTCGGCCGATCTGTTTGCCGAATATCGCAGCCATTTTACCGGCGGTCTCGCGCGGCTCGCATCGGGCGTGGTTTTTCCATCGGGCTATCAGGCGCACGGTGCGACCGAAACCTGTCCCGGCCATTCGACGATTCTGACCGGCAATCATCCCGCGCATACGGGGATCGTCGCCAATAATTATTTCGACCTTTCGGCCGCGCGCGCCGACAAGCGCGTCTATTGCGCCGAGGATGAAACGGTCGCGGGAACGACGTCGAAAGGTGGCGAATATGCGCCCTCGGTCAATCATCTGCTCGTCCCGACGCTCGGCGACTTGATGAAGGCACGCGACCCGAAGGCGCAGGTCGTGTCGGTATCGGGCAAGGATCGTTCGGCGATCATGATGGGCGGCCGGCAGGCCGACGAACTGATGTGGCTCGTGCCCGCCGGCCTCACCGGCTATCGCGGGACGACCCTGTCGCCGACCGCGCAGCAGGCCGCTACGGCGATTGCCGCTGCGATCAACCAGCCGCGCCCGGCGCTGACGCTTCCCGCCGACTGCGCCACGCACGATATCGCGATCCCGGTCGGCGACAAGGGCGCGACCGTGGGCACCGGCCGGATGGCCCGCGACGCTGGCGATTTCCGCAAATTCATGGCCTCGCCCGAGGCCGACGGCGCGGTCCTCGCGACTGCCGCGGCGCTCCGCCAGGTGCGCAAGATGGGCGAGGGCAACAGCACCGACCTCCTGATCCTTGGCCTGTCGGCAACCGATTATGTCGGGCACAGCACCGGCACCGAGGGCAGCGAAATGTGCATCCAGATGGCGGGGCTCGACCGCGAGCTCGGCGATTTCTTTGCGCGGCTCGATGCGACGGGGATCGACTATGTCGTCGCGCTGACCGCCGACCATGGCGGTCACGACCTGCCCGAACGCAATCGCCAGAACGCCTGGCCCGATGCGCAGCGCATCGACAAGGCGCTGAACCCCGGCGCGATCGGCAAGGAAGTCGCCGAAAAGCTGGGCCTGCCGCAGCCCATTCTTTATGGCGATGGCGACGATTATTATTTCGCGAAGACGCTGACCGCGCCGCAGCGACAGGCGGTGCTCGCCGAAATCCTGCCCCGCTTGCGCGCGCATCCGCAGGTCGAGGCGGTGGTCACGCGCGACCAGCTCGACGCGCATCCGATTTCGAAGCGCGCGCCCGATACATGGACGCTGATGGACAAGCTGCGCGCATCCTATAATCCGCAGCGGTCGGGCGATTTCATCATCGCGCTGAAGCCGCGGGTCACGCCGATCCCCGAATCGGGCATCGGCTATGTCGCGACGCACGGATCGGTGTGGGATTATGACCGCCGCGTGCCGATCCTCTTCTGGCGCAAGGGGCTGGCCGGTTTCGAACAGCCCAATGCCGTGATGACGGTCGATATCATGCCGACGCTGGCGTCGGTCATCGGCGTGCCCGTCGATGCGAACAAGATTGATGGCCGCTGCCTCGACCTGCTGTCGGGGCCCGAGAGCAGCTGTCGCTAAAGGACAAGAAAAGAAGGACTTATGACCAAAGCATTGCGGAATTTTTCCGGCCGGTTCCTGCTGGTGGGCTGTGGCAACATGGCGGGCGCGATGCTCGATCGCTGGCTTGCGGCGGGTCTCGACCCGGCGCTGGTCGCGATCGTCGATCCCTATGCCGCGCCGCGCGCGGGCATCACGCAATATGCGTCGCTCGACGAATGGCAGGCGGCGGGCGGCAGCGCCGACTGGATCATGCTCGGCATGAAACCGCAGCAACTGGGCGACGTCGCCGATGTGCTGGCGCCGCTCGCGACGGACAAGGTCCATCTCCTGTCGATCCTCGCCGGGGTGTCGCTCGCCGATCTCGCCGAACGTTTCCCCGGTGCCGGGGCCCAGGTCCGCATTCTTCCCAATCTCGCCGCGCGCATCGGCGCCGGGGTGTCGGCGGTCGCGACGCTGGGCGATGCCGACGACGGCGCGGTCGGGGCGCTGCTCGACCCGCTTGGCAAGACGGTGACGCTCGCCGACGATTCGACGATGGATCTCGTCACCGCCTTCACCGGCAGCGGCCCGGCCTTCGTGTTCCGCCTGATCGAATCCTATGCCGCGGCGGGCGAACGACTGGGCCTGTCGGCCGAAGATTCGCTGGCGCTCGCGACCGCGACCTTCGGCGGTGCGACCGCGTTGCTCGCGGACAGCGCGGAAAAGCCCGGCGTGCTGATCGCGCAGGTTGCCAGCAAGGGCGGCACCACGCAGGCGGGCCTCGACGTCCTCGACAGCGAGGGCCAGCTTGCTGCGCTCCTCACCAACGTGCTGCGTGCCGCGCGCGATCGTGGGCGCGAACTTGCGGACATTGCGCGCGGCTGACGCTAGCCGGGGTCTTTCCCCAGCATCGCGATCCGGCGGCGCTCGCGCGGCGGAACCAGGGCTTCGCTGACCTGCCAGAATCCGGTTACCGCCTGCTGCCCGGCGTGGGTGTAGGCGCGGCTCATCGTGTCGCGCAGCATCCCAAAGATTGCGCTTTCGGCCGCGCGGCCGGCGTCGGTCAGGCGCAGTTCCTTTGCGCGTCGGTCGCGATTGCCGGGCCGCGTCGTCAGATAGTCGCGCGCCTCCAGCTCTTTGACGACGCGGCCGAGCGACTGCTTGGTGATGCCGAGCAGCGCCAGCAGATCCGAAATCGTCAGACCCGGCTGCCGCGCAATGAAATAGAGCGCGCGGTAATGCGCGCGGCCCAGCTCCTTTTCGGCAAGCCGCGCATCGATTGCGCGCCACAGCGATGCGTGCGCGAAAAACAGAAACTCGATGCCGCGCCGCACCTCGTCTTCGCGCAAGAAAAGGGCAGAGGCGGCGGGTACTTGTGAAAGAAAATTTTCATCCGGCATAGTCGCTACCGTTGCGCGCCGTGCCGCTCTTTGGCAAGAGGCGCGCTCCATAAACCAGCAAACACAGGTGTTTTCGCATGTCCGCTCCTGCCTTTACCCATCTGCCGCACTCCAATCCGGTCGCGGACGATGTACGGGCGGCGGCGATCGCCGATCCGGCATTCGGGCGCGTCTTCACCGATCATATGGTGTCGATCCGCTACGCCGAAGGCCAGGGCTGGCACGACGCGCAAGTGATGCCGCGCGGCCCGCTGTCGCTCGATCCGGCGACCGCAGTGCTCCACTACGCGCAGGAAATCTTCGAAGGTCTGAAGGCCTATCGCCTCGACGACGGTTCGATGGCGCTGTTCCGGCCCGAGGCCAACGCCGCCCGCTTCAACGCGAGTGCGCGCCGCATGGCGATGGCCGAACTGCCGGAGGAGCTGTTCATCGCTGCGGTGAAAGAAGCCGTTGCCGCCGACGCACACTGGTTCCCGCCGGTCGATGGCGGCGCGCTGTATCTCCGCCCCTTCATGTTCGCGAGCGAAGTGTTTCTGGGGGTCAAGCCTGCGGCCGAATATCAGTTCCTCGTCATCACCTCGCCGGTCGGCAATTATTTCAAGTCTGGCGCCCCCGCGATCTCGCTCTGGGTGTCGGAGGATTATACCCGCGCCGCGCCCGGCGGCACCGGCGCTGCAAAATACGGCGGCAACTATGCGTCGAGCCTTGTTGCGCAGCGCGAGGCGATTGCGAAGGGGCACGACCAGGTCGTCTTCCTTGACGCCGCCGAGCATCGCTGGATCGAGGAACTGGGGGGCATGAACATGTTCTTCGTCTTCGACGACGGCAGCATCGTCACCCCGCCGCTGACCGGCACGATCCTGCCCGGTATCACGCGTGATGCGATCATCACGCTGGCCCGCGACGCTGGCCTGACGGTGCGTGAGGAACCCTATGCGATCGACCAGTGGCAGGCCGATGCGGAGAGCGGCAAGCTGACCGAAAGTTTCGCCTGCGGCACCGCTGCGGTGGTGACGCCGGTCGGCAAGGTCACGCGCGGCGAGAGCAGCTTCACGATCGGCGCCGGCGGCCCAGGGCAGGTCACCGAAATGCTCAAAGGCAAGCTGGTCGACATCCAGCGCGGCCGTGCCGCGGATCCGCACGGCTGGGTCACGCGACTCTAAGTCACCAACTTGCCATTCATGTCGCGCGCGCTATAGACGCGCTCGCACCGGCCGTTGGGGCGTCGCCAAGCGGTAAGGCAGCGGCTTTTGATGCCGCCATGCGCAGGTTCGAATCCTGCCGCCCCAGCCAGCCGGTGCCTGAGCTATTGAAGCGCGGTGCCAGATGCTCATTGGAGTCTCTTCGCACGGGATGCCCGAGCAACTCGCCGACACCGAAATCCCGCTTGAGGCATCGTTGATTCAATGAGCGGGCAGCAGATATGCCGGCCATGTCTTGAACTCCGCTACCGGAACGCCCAGATAACAGGAGCGGGCCGGGCCCCTCTGGCGATGACGTTCATCGTGATGTCGGACCGCATCGGGACTTCTCGATGTGGCTCGGCTTATTGGCGCTGTTGGCTGCATCCGATCCCGGTGAGTTTACCTCTTGGGAGTTTGCACATGGCAAAATCATCATCCTCCAACATGATAAATCGGTGGGTTACGGCGGGGGCAGTCGCATGACGAATCCGGGCGTTGGCATGCCTTGCCCCGTTTGCGCGGTTCCGCTGGTCATGAG
>JAFAED010000140.1 GCA_023424275.1 Pseudomonadota bacterium
AGACTGGGATCGGCGCCGTCAAAACCATGCAGCGCGGCGACGCGATCAGTTAGATCGGCAAGCCGGGTTGGCCCCATGATAGCGACGATGTCGGGATCGGCGTCATAGACGATGAAGCTGGCGGTCTGTACGTAGAACACGGGCGAGGCGCGATAGGAGATCGGGATCATGTTGATCTCGCTCCATTCGTGCGGAATACCCTCATCCATCCGCGGTTTGAGCCAGGCGAGACTCAAGGGGTCGGTCTGATAGACTTCGCGCTCGGCGGCACAGCCGGTGCAGCGGAAGCGCCAGCGGTTGAACTGGTTGCCCTGTTTGATCAGCCGGAAGTCGGCCGCGCCGCACTGGCAACGGGGGATCTTGCGCAACTCGCCCTGCCCGTCGAGCGTGTTGCGATAGGGTGACAGGCCCTCGAGCGCGCCGGACCAATGGACATAAACGACATCGAGCTGGCGCCATTTGCACTCCCGCTCGCCATTGTGAGCGCGGCAAGCAGTGGGTAACGGGTCGAACAACTGGTGCGCCGGCGAGAGATACTCCCGCACGATCTCGCATTGGTCGCAGCGATAGACGAGCGGACCCGGTAAGTAGCCCATGCGGTCGGGTCGAAGAAACTCAAACTGGTCGCTGGCGAGTTCGACGCCGCTTAGTCCACGCCGCGTCTGGTTGAAAAAACAGCTGTCGAGGAGCTGGACCTCGTAAACGGGCGCGGATCGATTGTTGGTGATTGCCATGCCGCGCGCGAGCCAGCTCTGGCAGAACTCGGTCATGTTCTCGAAGATTTGATCGCGCCTGGTCGAGCGCGCCGAAAAGTCGATCGCCGCACCTTCAATCGGTGCGGACATGCAGGCGCCTTTGCCTCCTTCCCAGGTGAACATGGCCCCCGGAGCATAGGCGGTCGCAAGCTGCGGCTGCGAACGATTCATACTGGGCGGACGTGGGCGCTGGATGTTGCTGCCGCTCACTGTTTTGGTTCGGCTGTCGTTCATCTCAGTCCTCCATGTCTAAGGGTTGCGGATCGGCATCAAGCTCCGAGCGTACTGCATGCCGTTGTCCCCGGATAATCCGCATAACCTGACGCACTGTCTCGAAGTTAACGCTGCGATTGCGCCACGGGTCGCGCGGAGCGGCCTGGATGATGCCGCCGGAGTCGACATCGCGCAGCGAGGTCATCGGCCTTCGGACGGCTTGGGATTCGCGCGACCGCCAGAAATTGGCGAGAAGTGCGGCATCGGAACGGCTGGTGAAAGCATCGAGTAGAATGCGTACGCGGTCCTGTACGAACCGGCGGTAGTGTTCGGCGTGCGGTGCGGCGCCGATTGCGGCTGCCGAGCGTCCCTCGAGTCCCACCGCCTCCAGTGCAAAATTTGAGAGCGCCGCGATCGCGCCGGCACCGCCTTGGGCATGGCTGTCCGACCATGCCTTGACCGCGGCCGCAGTGCGGAAAGTGCGTGCGCCTCCCTTTGCGCCATCGGGCGCGCGGGCAAAGACCTCCTGTTCGACCACCCCGCAAAGATAGGTTTGGAGAATGCTGGGTACGATCCTACGAATGGCACGCTCGGCCCAACGCTGGACCGCCGGTGGCGGGATCATTCGCTCAAGGAAGCGGTGGAACTGGTCATGGGTCTCCACGACATAGCGGTCGCGGCGGCTCTGGGGCGTTGGCACCAACATACTGAATCCGACATGCGTTCGGCCGACACGGCTGGATGCCTGAATATATTCAGCAATGTCGGCGGGTAGCCCCGCGAAGAACATGGCATTGAACTTATCGACGTCGACGCCATGGCTGATCGCCGATGTGGCAACGATGTTGCGCAGCACCGCATCGAGCGGTTCGAAGGAAGCGCCGGGTTCCACCGATCCCTCCGCTTGCCGCATCACGTCCTGAATCTCGGCAATCGTGACGCCGCCCGAAATCAGGGCGGTGAGGAATGGAATGTCCCCAACCGCGGCAGCGCGTTGGTCACGATCAACCTGTGCGGCCAGCGTTTCGATAATCTGATCGCCGCCCTTCTTGTTGGTTACATAGGTGAGCGAGATGCGCTGGAGATCGAGCAGGCTCGCCAGCAGGTCAGGCGTTTGCGCGAGGGCCTGCAGAGCTTCGGCGCGCAGCGGCGAGAGCGGATCTTCGGGCGGCAGCGCTGCCGAGAGCGTGGCGATTACCCGCCCGGTGTTCCCGTCCTCCAATGCCCGCCACAGCCGGGTGAAGGCGAGATGATAGGCGGACACGACGGCCGAGGTCGTCATCGTGTGCGACCGGCCGTTGGTCATGATCGAGACGTAGAGGCGCATGCGCGGCGCGGCCATTTCTGGACGCCGCGCCGGGGGCAGGCTTTCGGCATAGGCCTGTCGCTCAGCTCGGAGCGGTACGCGCGGCGCTGCGTAGAAAGATTCGTAAAGCGACGGTCCCGGGCAAGGGAAGCGTAGTGGCTCGCGCTGATAGAGGACGCGCAACTGCCGATCCGGATCAGAGATCGTCGCCGTTGCAGCGATTACCTTAGCAAGGCGTGGCTGACGTTCGGTCGGCGCCGGCGACCATTGCGCCACCAGGCTGGCCAGCATCCCATTCCCGAAGCGACGCTGCAGCGCCTCAAACAGGGTCTCGAACAGCCCCGAGAAGGTGCCGAGGCTCTCGTCGAGCAGATGCCCCTCATCCTGGATGACGAGACTGGGGAAAGGATCATGGAAGATACCGATGCCATTGGCGAATGCCGGCTGTAGCCGCTCCCAGCCTTCGTCCTCGGCTCGCGTGAGCTGTGTCGCGGTGCGCGGCACGAACAAGTGACCATTTCCAGGATCGCGGTACCGAGCGACGCCCATCATGCCGGCGATCGCGGCGATCGTCCGGTCGTGCTGCCCGATCAGCGCTAGCTTGTCGATCGTGCCGAGCACGACCGAGGGCGCGCGTTGATAGATCGTATCGTCGGTCAGGATGAAGGGCAGCGGGACGCGATGCGGCTGCGGCGGATTGGCGGCATTCCAGGCGCAATCTTCGTCGTTGAAGCAGACGATGCCGATACGCCCATGCTGGCGGGGATAACGCCGCATGCCCGTCGCCGCACCGCAGCTCGGACAGGTGCGCAGCTTGTCATACGCTTCGAGCGCTTCGCGATAGCGGTTCGACCGTCGGCGCGCACTTTTGGCGCTCTCGCTGTTGTCCTCGGGCGGATGAAGCAGCGCATCATCGTTGGCATAAGCAGCTGTGCCGATCGTCGGCACGCCACCAAAGCCCTGGGCCACGCGGTTGGGCGTATTGCCGGAGCCGACCCAGAAGCCGATCTCGAATGGCCAGCTGCCAAGCCCCGCGCGAAGGCGGACAAGCTCGGCATGGACGAGCACGCGCAGCAGTCGGCGCGCTTGCTGAAGGGTGAGCAGGCGCAGCGGATAGCGGACGAGCGCCGTGACGCCGCGATCCTTGCCACGCAGGCGATCGAGGAAGAGATTGTAGACGAGCAGCCCGAAGAAGGCCTCAGATTTGCCGCCGCCGGTGGGAAAATAGAGCAGGCTCGCGGACAGTTCGTCGCGGAACGCGTCGAACCGATCCGCATAGGCCGGCATGCGGCTCGCGAGCGTGGGCACATGCGCGAGGATGAAAGCGAGCTGGAACAGGCGCCAATCGGTGAAGCGCGTGCCCCCGTAGGCAGCGAAAGCCTCGTTGGTGAGCAGCCAGGCGCGCCAGGGTGCCGCGCGCTCCTGAAGTGCCACTCGTTCAGGCGCGGGTGCGCCGGCATCAAGGGCTTGCTGAGCAGCGCGGGCGGCGACCAGCAGCTCGATACCAGCGCGGATATAGCCGGCCTCGCGGCGATAGGCCTCGATGTCAACCGTGTGCATGGCGCGCTCACGATCGGCATCGGCCGGATCTAGTTCTTCTCCAACATCGACCGCGCTCTGTTCGGCGATCCAGGCGTCATAAGCATCCGGTAGCGCCAGCAGGCGCTCAGGCGCGGTCGCGGGGTCGCTGAGCATCGCATAGGAGGTTGGCACGCCAGCGATGGTTCGTGGGTCGATCCGCGGCTGACAATATCGTGGTGCCCACGTCGTCCTCAGCGTGACCGTATCGCCATGACCAATCTGCTCGACCCCGCAATTGAGCCCCATGGCAGGATATTCGAGCCAATCCCGGAAACGGTAGGAGGGCTGCACACGGTCGAGCCGAAGCGGGCGATGGATCGCCGCCGCCAGGCTTACGGTCAATCCGACCTGAAACAGGCCGTGCTCGAAGGCGCCCAGATCGCGGGTTGCCGGCTGAAGCGCGTCGTTCTGTAGCGCTACGCGCATGTTGGCCCGCGTGGGATCGACGAAGTCGGGATCGATATCCACGACCAGCGTCACGCCTGCCAGGTTCGGGCGGATATCATCCAGCGTGGCCGGACGCCGCTGGCGTAGCGCCTCCAGATGGGCGTCCCAGCTGGCGCGATTGGCGAACTGGCTGGGCAGGATGGTTTCGCGGGGACGATAGGCATCACGCTGCCCTTCCTCGGTCGCCAGCCAGGCGCGGAGCACGCAGTCGATCTCGGCGAGCAAAGCCGTTGCGAATGTGGCGCACGCTTGGTCGCGACCGGTCTGATCACCACGCGCGAGCGGCAACCGCACGGGCTCAAGCGTGAGGTGCACGCGCCGCCATTTCTGCGGAATGGGTTGCGGCGCGGCATGACGATCTTCGAGCCAGCCGGCACCCGGGCGAATCGGACCCAAAGCGCCAGTCGCCGGCGCGGGTCCGCGCTCGGGATCGTCCTCGCTCGTTTCCTCGACATCGGGCGTTTCGTCGATGTGAGAGACGTCGCTGGTCTCCGGTTCGAGCAGATCGTCGGCGGTGAGAGGGCGTGCTCCCTGATTTCCATCGGTATTGACCGTGATGTTAAGCTCGCGGAAGGCGCGATCGAACGCCGCGCGACGAATCTCGGTACGCTGACGGCTTCGTTCAATCCGCGCAGCCCTGCGGCGGGCGGCCGACGCAGCGCGTGCCTCCGCCGCCTGCTCGGCCCGGTTTGCGTTAACGGCGGCGGCGCGGGCATTACCCTGCGCTTCCGCATCCCCGCCTTGTGCTGCTTCCTCGGCGAGATCGGCACGCTCCCGCGCATTTTCGGCTTCGGCCACCGCATCGCCGCCACGCTCGTCAGGTTCTTCGTCGTCGATCGGCGGGAGCTGGGCCACCGCTTCATCGATATACTGGCGCGCCAAGGCCTCGACTTGTTGCCGTGCGGCGCGCGAGAGCTGCGGCTGCGGCATCATCTCGTGACGAGGCTCGCTGATCTCGTCCCAGCTGGGGAGTTCACGAACATAGATGGCAAGACTTGGCTGCACGACCGCCTCGCCCGCGGCGTCAGCGGCCAGCTGCAGGTCGAGACCGAGGGTGGCGAGATGGATGTCGCTCGTCTCGTCCCCGCCCATCTGGTCGAAGCGGGGGAGCAGGAATCCGCTCACCAGTTGCGACGAAGGTTTCGCGCCAAAGAGAAAGGCGCCGCTGGCGCTGCCTCCCGTGCAATGCTCGACAGTGAGCCCAAGCAGCCCGTCGACAATGGCCTCCTTTGCCTCGGTAAGGTCGCCTTCGACCTGCGGCGCGCGTAAGTCGGCGGCGCGCAGAACCGGTCGTGGCTCCGAAGTTATCTGGCCATCAGGATCGCACATCCATCTTCATCCTTTGACTGATCCTCGACGGTCGGCGACGCTTGGACCGTGTCAAGGTGATCGAGCGCGCGTTCGCGCAGTTCAGCGATGCTGGCACGCAAAGCTGGATCGAGCCCAGCGGCTGCCCCGTGCGGATCGACCAGCACCGAGATGAACGCTTGCGCCATTCGCGCGCCGGCGCGCCGTTTGTCGATGCGGAGCGGGTCGATGCCCTCGCGCCACATCTTGTCAGCGATGGGGGCAGCAACTCCGACCGCTCCCATGAGCAGGTCAAAATCGTCGCGGTCCTGTGGCGCGTGGGGGCGTAGCTGCTCATCACTCTGCAGGCGGTAGGACTCTGCGCTCAGCCACTCGGCTACAGCTGCGGTGGTGACGCTCAATCCCTTCGGCCGCAACTGAGCATGAAGAGCACGCGCCTTGGCGGTAAGTCCATTGCCTGGGAGCGCCGCCACCGCATTAGCCACCGCATCGTGATAGACCTTCACCCAACCGCGGGCGAGAACGTGAATTGGGAGGACTCGGCGAGCATCATCAATGAAGGCGCGATCGGGAACGACAACGGCATCACCGGGCTGCAGGTCACGTGCCACAGCCCTATCGAAGGGGTTGGTCGCTGCCTGCCGGCGATAAACAATGACGGTCGATCCCGGCCTGACACGAAGGCTTCGGCCGCTATCCAATCGCACAAACAGGCTGCTACTACCCCCATCCCCGCTGCCCTCGGCCAAGTCAACCACCGGATCGGGTATATCAATCGGTGGCCGCGAGGCCAGTTCGAGGTCGACAGCACCGACCGATCGAGCTTCAGCCTCGCGCTTGCTCGCAGACGCGATCGCACGAAGCCGGCCGCCGATCTGCCCTTCGCCGCCAAAGGAAGGATCACGCGCAAGTGTCGCATAGCTTCCGGCAGCGCGCAGCGCGAATGCGCGATCACACAGCACCAGCGCAGTCGCGGGCAGCCAAGGACGGATAAGGAGCCGATCGAGAAACGCAAGCCGCGGCGCGACCAGGATCAGCTGACGCCAACTGTTGCGATTCTTACCACCTTCGATGGATTGGAGTACCGCCTCAAGTGCACCGGTATGCGTAATATGGGTCTGGCCGCGTTCCATGCGGCGGCGGAGAACGCCTGCGACTTCCGAATAGCCGCCGAAGCGGGCGCGCGCGAGGCGGAGATCAGTTTCGTCTGAAAAACAAACGATACCAAAGCTCGAAGCCCTGCTCATCGACAGCGCCAGCGTCGCAAGCGCTGAGCCTATCGGGGTTTCCGAAGCGAGACCCACATAAGCTTGGCGCACGGCGTCCTCGGCAGCAAGCAGCCGCTCACGCTGCGCGCCAGTGGCACCATCGTCCAAAGCAGTGAGGATGGGCGCAAGAACGCTCGATTCCAAGCGTGTCTGGAGGAATCCTTCGGCAGCCGCTTGGCCATCGAGATCGCATAGAATCGTGTAGGCTTCGTCGAGACCACAGGGCAAAGCGGCGGCACGCCGCAGGTTCGCGGCGCTGCGTCGCAGCCAACCGGCTGTCGTCGGATCGGCACCGCGAGCAGCGGCAGTGAGCGCGTCGATCGCAGCTACACTGGTACCCGCCGAGGATTGGAATTCCGTTTCCAGTGGTGTGACCTCGCCTATTGGTGGATCGGACATCTCGAGGTCGGCGCTCGAGCGGATGATGGTCGGCAGCGCCATGGCGGGCCGGTTTGCCTTGCGTGCTGGCTTGCTTTGTTTGAGAATTGCCGCAACTCGACGTTGCACAAAGGAATCCTGCGTGATGGCCAGAATGGGGAGGGTCGGCTGTCGGGTGACCAGCGCGTCAATGAACCGCTCGACTTCGGCTTCCCATCCAAAGCCAAGTCGCCTCAGAGCGGGATAACAAAGGTCGAGCAGACAAAGGTCCGCCGGCCGGCCACCTTGGTCAGGACTGAGAGCGGGATGCTGCAGAATGTTGCGCACATCGGCGCGCGCGGTGATGCCGAAGAAACCGAACGGTGCTTGAGCAGGATCGGTCAGTATCGGCCTATAGTCAGGTAATTCATTAAGGTTCGCGCCATACCGGACCCGGCCAAACAGCTCATGTATCGGAGCCCCGAAGGGCGGGGGCACATTCTCACCACGATCCGCCGAAAATAGTGGGTAGAGCTCTGCGAGATTGGGATGGGCAAGATGTGGAAATCGCTGCTCTCGACGGGACAATTGCGTAAAATGGCCGAGCATTTCGTGAAGATCGCGTAGTGCCTCCGACAATTCGGCCTTCCCAGCGGCTCGGCGCGTAAGGTGCAGCGAATTTGCGCGGATGATTACGTTGCGATCAACCAGCCAACGGCGCTGATCAGCGCCGGTCCCACCGCCGCGCCAGGGGAAGTAGAGAGTGCGAAAGTCCGGCACAGCGGAACAGAAGCGATGATTCTTCTCAACCTGCGGCGCAGCGCTTCCGAGGACGGCGAGCATTGCCAAAGGATGGAGGATCGAGATGTCACGTTGGCCTGCTGGCCATTGCAGAACGGACGAAGACTCCCCGCCAACCAGCGTCGCCAGAAAGAGGTCCAACAACTCCAGCGTAGGCCGATTAAATGCCGTGAGTGGGCCTAGTTCAAGGTCGTAGCGGCGGAACCGAAGTGACTCCGCAAACTTACGCGCTGCGGCAATATCCAATGTGACAAACCGGTTAGGCTTCTCGCTTTCGGCTTTTTCGGCGGCAAGCGCAACTTGGCGTCGCTCTTGCAACTCAGCCGCAAGGGCAGCACGCCGCGCTACGTTCTCGGCCTGCGCGACCTGTATCTTCGCTAGACTATCGTGCCCCCATCGCAAACGGCGAAGCCCCCCGAATAGCTGAGCCTGATGATTCGTCCTCTATTGTTCCTAAGCTATTCTTGTGCGCAACAACTCTTGCGATTGCAAGATGACTCTTCGTTACACGCATTCCTAATATTCCATTCGGTTTCTCCAAAGACTTGATGTAACCTTGAGCTTCAGCGGAAAAAACTCATTCGCCGAGCCGAAACGCCGGCAATGCAAGCAGACGAACAGCCATGGTGATTGCGAAGGTGGCATCGCGCCGAAGGTGCTCCGTGGCGTGCAATTTTTCATTCAGTGCCCGCCGAGATAGATTGGAAGGATCATTGATGGAGCGGTAATGCGATAGCGGATTGCGAAGGCCCATTAGTCGTCGCAGATCTGCGGCGTCGGTCTCACCAATCACGTCGCGCGCCAGACAGCGTTTAAGCGTGTCTTGAAAAGTGATGCGCTCGGGCAGTTCCTCAGCGTCCAAGCCGATGGCGAGATGGGCAGCCAGGATGTGCTCGGCAAGCCCTTGGCTGAGGAGCACGGTGGCAACAAAGTTGCCATGAATGAAGCTCGTACGCGCCTCGGTCCAGGCCGCCCAGGTCGTCTCGCCGCCAGGCAACATCGTGCCGCTCGAACCGAGACTCATCGAAAGATCGGAGAGCTGCCGGAAGCGAGCCACCTTGCCAGCGAGATCATCATGAAGATCGGCAAGAAGGAAACGCGTGAAGCCGAGGTCCGAAACGGGACAGAGGAGATCGAGCTGGGCATTGTTGGACATCTGCGCGAATCCAGAAGTTGAAAAGAAAAAAAGAGCCCGGTAGTCACCCACTTGAGCAGAGCCAACATCACATGAACAGGCGTACCGGGTAGGAGTGCGGGGCGAGCTTGGGCATACGTTTCACGATTGTAGCCAACGTGCCTGCAAAATTGAGCGTGACGGGCAAGCGATCGTAGGGACCGTCATTGTTCCAGTCCATTTTAGTCAGCGCCAGGGTCTCACGGCAGAGATCGTCCATGGCGCCAAGACCGGCGTGCCTCACAAGCAGCAATGGCTCGGGAGCGCCCTTGCCCTCCTTGTAATAGTCCTTACCGCCCGCGGCCGCAGGGAGATTGCCCTGTGTCCAGAGCAGCGTCTCATGCGGCCCGAGTTGGAACGCGGTGCCGCGACGGACTGGATAGCCGTGCGGCTGCTGAGGGGCGGAGATGAGATATCCTCGCCAACCGCAATTCTGCTGCACATGGACGAGCTCAATGTTATCAGCGCCAGAAAATGCATCGAAAACACCTTCGATCTCTTCGGATCGAAACTCGGTATTCTTATGTACGACGATCCGCTTGGGCGGGTCTCCGGCGTGTTTGCGCTGGTATATCGCGAGGCTCCGCGTCATCACCTTCAGCATTTGCTCGCGACGAAGGTATGGGTTCTTCCCGAACATGCTGACGCCGTCGGCCTCATAGGCGACAAATTCCAGTCCGGAGCCTTCCGCATCGAATACTTGGCTGCAGCAGATGGCGAAACGGTTATCAGGTATTCCACCTGCTTTCAAAGCGTAGTCGATGCCGATGAAGGCGGTACCTGGATCGACATCGGCGAGCACCCACGGGATCCCGCCTGCCTTGGTGTAGAGGGCGATGCCGAGTCGCCAGGCGACGCTGCATCGGCAATGATAGTTCAGGGCGCTGTCCTCACGTAGGAACTGAATGCAGATACCTTCTGAAGCGGCATAAGCCTTGACATAGTCGTGGAGATCGAAATCGTCGCCCGCAGGCCCACGAAAAGCCGGTCGCCAGCTCGCGCGCAGCAGAATGACTATGACGTCGAATGCGTCGCGCAGGTTACGGAGCGCAAACAGCGCTCGGGTGAGTGCGTCCGCGAGAACGACGTGCGGGCTCGCGGACGCCTCGATCTCACGGTCGAGCTGGTCGGAAAGCTTGATCGCGGTTCCTTTGCCGCCGCGCGTGAGGCGAACTCCGAAGATCTTCTCGAAGCCCTCAAAGGGGGGAAGATATGTCTTGCGTTCCCGTGGCTGATGCTGCTGCTCAAGCTCACGCATCTGCGTCACGAGCCGGTCTTCCAGACCGGCAGGCATGATCATGCCGATGCGGATCGGATTGGCGACAGCCGACAACTTGTTCCGGCTGTAAGGCCCGAAACGGAGCAGGCCTTCCATTGGGTGAATGGAAACGTCGCGCGGGTCTGGCGATCCGAACCGTAGTGCGGGCTCCGGATGTGCGATGTGCCCGGGGAGGTGGAATGGCTTAGGCTGAGCGGTCATGGCTGATCCCACTGAAACCGGACGTACGCAATATCTCGAAATCCGCATCGATCCCGTCAGAGATGCCGAAGGCGCGCAGGCGAAGGCTGGACGCCTTGCCGACGACGAGACTGATCCAGCCGTCGAGCATTGCATTGGCCGCACGATTGTGCCGCCGCGCGCGCCGCTCGCGAATGAATTCGCGGGTCATCTCGACCATTTCGTCCGGCGCACCCTCTGGCAGGTCGAGAACGACCGTTGGGTCGAGGAGCAGCCACAGTCGATCCAAACGATAGTCAACACGCAGGCCACAGGCTTCCGTCCAGGGAACGGTCGTTTTCGGTACGACGCCTGAGAGCCGATCGACCGGCTTAACCT